>CALEJY010000046.1 GCA_937898445.1 uncultured Candidatus Melainabacteria bacterium
AACAAGAGATTTAGCAACTAATTCTGAACGTTTTTTATTTTCTCTATCCAAAATGTCAAAGTATTCGTCTAATGATGACATAATGTATTCTGTATTTTCCATTTTTTTATTTCCCCTTTTAACCTATTATAACCAAATTTTTCAGATTGTCCAATTTATTACTTAACTTAACTTTTAGCTTAACAGTGCTTCTAAGATTTCTGCGTTTTTTGAAGCTCTTTGAGAATTTCTAACTTGGTTTCTGTACATATATGTTCTAAGTGCTTCTCTGATTAATTCTGATCTTGTGCGATTTTCGTTTCCTGCAACTTTATCAATTTCATCTAAAAATCTTTCCGGCATTGATATTAATACTCTGGCCATATTGTTCTCCTTTTTAATTCCCTTTGTCATTCCCCTTGTATTTATATAAAGGATTTTTGTAATTAAAAATTGCGTAAAGTGTATATATTTTTTATAAACTTTGTAACAAAAGTTAATATACTTCGTCTAAACCCTTCGTACATAATAGTTTTTATCTTTTTTTAGTTCAGACTTTATATGGTCAAAGTTGTCGGAATTTTGGATTTTTGATAAAATTTTTGCGGTTTTCTCTCTGATTGTGTAATCTTCTATGTCTTTAGTTTCAGTCAAAATCTTTGAAAGTTCTTCTTCAGGAATAAATTCGACAAATTCGGAAATTGTTTCTAAATACCAGTAGAGTTTGAAAACCTCTTTGTTTATTTTGTATTTGCCTTCTTGGATGTCAAAAGCCTTGATTGGCGGTATTATTTCAAGAGTTTTGGCAGTTAATTTTTGGCAAAATTCTGTTGTAAAAGTTGGGAAAGGTTTCAAATTTTTGATTGCTTCGATTGTGTTTCTGCAAATATTTCCGTTTATATCAATAATCGCATCAAGAAATTTGTTTACAAAATTTGTGTAAAATTCAGGGTTTTGCGGTAAAAATTCTTTCAACCTGAATGACACTGCTTCCCTGATTTTGCCATCACAACCGGTTAGGTTTGAGATAAAAACAATGGCATCATCTTGGTTTGAGATAGTGGCTAATTTTATTGTTGCAGCTTGTTTTTCGGCAACAGAGCCTGTCTTTAAAAATTCTATGAGTTGGTCATGCGAATATGCGTTTTCGTAGATATTTAAAGCTGTATTAAAATCTTGTTTGTGTTTTTCTGTCAGAATTTCGTTCAAATTTTACTTTTAACCTCGTTATATCAATAATATAACATAAAATACAATGTTTTTTGAGCCAAATATAGTTTTAATGAATGATATGTGTTACAAAGTTAAGTGTATAATGGATTTTAGGAGAAAATTATGAAAGAAATAATCGCATTTTTCAAAGAAATATTTATGATGAGTGACGAAAATTCGAAAGTAAAAATCGGTTTGTCACAATTCAAAGAAGAAAAAGAAGTTGTAAAACCGGTTAAGAAAATCAAAAAATTTGAAAAAGAAGTCAAATTATCTGATTTGATGCGCAGAAGTGCGTAGTTTTCGAAAAATCTGATTTTTATTATATACTTAGTTTATGGATAGTAAGAGTGATTTACGCAAAAAAGCTAAGTGTATAAGAAAAAGCCTTCCAATTGCAGAGAAAAGTGAAGTTGCAGTTACAAAAATCAGAGAAAATTCGTTTTACAAATCTGCAAAAAACGTCTTGATTTATTATCCTTTGCGATTTGAACTGAATTTGTTATCGTTATTGGATGATAACAAAAACTTCTATTTGCCAAGAATTTGTGGTGAAAATTTGCAAATTTGCCCGTTCAAAAAAGGCGACAAATTAATTACATCTTCATTCAATGTTTGCGAACCTTGCTCAAATCCGATTGAGGCGAGCAATCTTGATTTGATTGTTGTACCAGCGTTAATGGCGGACAAATTGGGATTTCGTTTGGGATACGGTGGGGGATTTTATGACAGGTTTTTAGTTGAAAATCCTGCAATCAAAACTATTTTACCTATTGCAAAAGAATTGATTGTGGAGGAATTGCCGCATGAGGAGTTTGATATAAAAATAGATGAAATAATTCCTGTTTAAACATGAAAAAAGAGTTCGCCGTTAAGCGAACCCTTTACAGGTTAGTTAAGGATAGGATTTTATAGGTAAAATTTCTAAGCTACGTAATTAGGTTTCCATTGCTCTACGGCTTTGTCTTCACCTTGTTTACAAGCTTCAAGTTCTTGATCTAACAATTTTAATTGAGTTTCAAGTTTTGCTTTTTCGGCTTGAATTTGTTTTTCTTGTTCATTAAGAAGTTTTGATTCTTGTTTGCCGATTTGTTCTCGTTGTTGATCATAAAGATTTTTAAAGATCCATTGTTGATACATAGCCTGCATATTAGGATCTTGCATTTGTGACATTTGCATTGCAATTTGCGGTTGCATCATTTGCATTTGTTGTTGCGCACCAAATAACGCTGTGTTATGCGCATACTGCATGTACATCAATTGTCTACCAAACATTGAACCAGGAGTGTTCATCATATCGCTCATTGAAACAGACCCATCTCCGATATTTGCTGCATATTGTTGCAAATCTGAGAGCTTTCTGGTCAAGTTCATTAAACGATAGTTTAAATCACTTTTCCTTTGCATAATGTCCAATTTTCGGTATGCGAAAATTAATAATGACATTTTACTTTCCTACCTTTTCTAATTTTAATAACTAACCTTTTTTTAACCTACATTTATATAAAAACATGCAACTCCTTAGAATTGCATGTTTTTTCAGGTTTTGTTAAGTTATATTACAAAGACTATTTTTTATCCCTTGTAACAACTTTATCAATAAGTCCGTATTCAAGAGCTTCTTGAGCAGTTAGGAAGTGGTCACGTTCGCAATCTTCTTTAACCTTTTCAATAGGCTGGCCGGAATTTTCTGCAATAATTCCGATTAACATATCTTTCATACGAAGAATTTCTTTTGCTTCGATTTCGATATCAGTAGCTTGACCTTTAGCACCGCCAAGAGGTTGGTGAATCATTACTCTTGAGTTTGGTAGAGCCAATCTTTTGCCTTTTGCACCTGAGCAAAGTAGGAATGCGCCCATTGATGCTGCATCACCTAAACAAATTGTAGATACATCAGATTTGATTAATTGCATTGTATCGTAAATCGCCATACCTGCAGTGATTACACCACCCGGACTGTTGATGTAAAGCATGATGTCTTTTTCAGAGTTTTCGCTATCAAGTAGCAATAACTGTGCAACAACAGAGTTTGCAACTTCGTCGTCAATTTCTGTTCCTAAAAAGATAATTCTTTCTCTCAAAAGCCTTGAGAAAATGTCAAAAGAGCGTTCTCCACGAGAAGAAGCTTCAATAACAGTAGGGACATAGCCCATTATTTTCATATAAGTTTGTTGATCCATTCTTTCTCTCCTATATAATGAATATATTATATAATAAACATGCAAAAAAGTGTAATGGGCTAAAAATATGATTTTGTACTACGTACGTAGATATAGAGAAGGCGATAGGACTTTAAGTGAAAAGTGAGACGTGAAACGACCATATCAGAAGCAGCTAAAGCTAAGCAGCTAAGCGAAATAAAGTCCTCACTGATGAGGGAGGATTTAGGTGGGTGCTATCCCGTAAGGGAGATTTATGTTTCTATAAGCTTTCACCCATCTGTCCTTCGGACATCTTCCCTATGACAAATAGAGAAGAATTGGGGCAACCCCTTGAAAAACTCCAAAAAATCTGTTAAAATAATAATGTTATTATTAAATAGAGAGGAATTTTTATGAAAAAGAAATTATTTAAGCTCATCGGGGGGGGGGCAATCGCTTAGGTGCTACGCACGTAGCCCACTGCGACAGTTTTTGTGCCTATTTTAGATGTTATTGTAATGGTTTTAGTGTAAAAGAGCTTTTAAGATGCCTAGATGCGTGGATGCAAAGAGGCATAGTCGGTTACGATAAATCGTCATTGCGAGCGAATGCGAAGCAATCCAGTGAAAACTGTCACCCTGAACTTGATTCAGGGTCTATCAATGTTGATATTGAACCCCTCACCCTACCCTCAGCGCAAGGCAGACAGGGGTACACGCATCGCATAGCTCTGCGGTTCCCTTTGTCTCCCACAAGGGACGAGGGAAAAAAGAAAAATAGCTTAGCTACTTCGCTTCTTAGCCGCCTCGCTGCTTTTACTCTCGCCGAAGTTCTCATCAATCTCGGTATCATCGGAGTAGTTGCAGCTATGACTATGCCGAGTTTGGTTGCAAGTTATCAAAAACAACAAGTTGTTGCACAATTGAAAAAAGCATATACAGAATTAAGTCAAACTATAAAAATGGCAGAGGTTGAAAATGGATTAATAGATTCTTGGGATGTTACTTCTATGAATAAAAGCCAAGAAGGTGCTGATTTATTTGCTAATACTTTTTTAGTTCCATATATTAAGACAATAAAAACTTGTTTCCCTTCAACTTCTGAATGTTGGGCTGATGATGTATATAACTTAAACGGGAGTAAAGTTAGTTATTTAGGAAACAATCGTGCCGAATTTAACTCGTTTGTTACTGTATCTGGTTATAGTGTTTATTATTGGTTAAATAGTGATGGGCGTGGCGGTTGGCTTTGGGTAGATTTGAATGGCCCGAAAAAGCCAAATATTATCGGCAAAGATGTTTTTGCATTAACTATGCGTTTTGTTCCGTACTATCCGGAAAAAGATGTAGTGTCTTGTGAACGAAAATTAGGTGTTTCAATGATTGGTGCAACATGTAAAGCGGAAACCTCTCCAAGAGAAGGTTTGTTTTCAGGGAATTTCACAAATGGAGTTAGCGACTACAAATGTAAAAAAGGTGCTGGTGGTTCTTGGGCAGGAACTTATTGTGGTGCTTTGATAATGCAAGACGGTTGGACTATTGCTAAAGATTATCCGTGGTAACACTTAATTTATATTTCGTGATATAATTGACCTATGGATAAGAAAATTCCCGATAAAGTTATTAATAGATTGACCTTATATCATTGTATTCTTTCTGATTTTATCAATAATAAAGAAGATGTTATTTCAAGTAAACAGATTGCTCAACTTCTTAATACTGATGATTCTCAGGTACGCAAGGATATAAATTATCTTGATAATTCAGGTAAAAGTAGGGTCGGCTACGGCGTAAAAGAGTTGAAACTCGCTATTGAAAAGACTTTAGGGTTTAAGAAAACTAAAAAAGCTTTTATTATTGGTGCCGGAAACTTAGGTACTGCAATTGCTAATTACGGGAATTTCTCCGATTATGGTTTGAATATTTTGTCACTGTTTGACAATGACCATAAAAAAATTGGTAAAGTTGTGAACGGGATGAAAATTGAAGATATCGCAAAACTTCCTGAAATAGCTAAACAAGACGAAGTTGATATCGCAATTCTCACCGTTCCACGTCAATTTGCTCAAACCACTGCAGATTTTTTGGTTAATTCTAATATCAAATATATTTGGAATTTTGCTCCGGTTGTTTTGTCTGTTCCGAATGATGTTCAGATTTGGAACGAAAACCTAATGGGCAATTTCCTACAATTTACTTACAATATCTAGTTTATTGATTTGGTATAAATATCTCAAACCTTCAAGGGTCAAAGTTGGGTTGATAAAATCAAACTGTCTTTTTAGATAATTTGCAATTAAACCTGAATAACCGCCTGTTGCAACGACAACCGCTTTTTTGCCCAATTCTTTTTCACACTGTTCAACCAAACCATCAATCATTGCTGCAGAACCTCTCAAAACTCCTGATAAAATTGCATCGTTTGTGTTGTGACCGATTGCTGAATTTGATGGTGAAACTTCAATTCTTGGTAATTTTGATGTGAATTTGTTCAATGCTTTGAGTTGCAAAGTCACTCCTGGAGCGATAATTCCGCCGATAAATTCACCTTTAGCGTTCACGATATCAAATGTTGTTGCCGTTCCGAAATCAACTACGATTACGGGATGATTATACAAAACATAGGCTCCGGCAGCGTTTGCAATTCTGTCTGCGCCGGCTTCTTTTGGGGTATCTAAACAGATTTTTACACCTGTGTTGATTTTTGTTGTTAATATAATTGAGTTTAGTTTAAAAACGTTATCAACTGCGGTTTTGAATTTTTTTGTAAGTTCTTCTACTACAGACGAAATTATGCATCCGTCAATTTTAAATTCTTTAAATAACGACTTCAAAAGAACTTCATATTCTTCTAAAGACAAATCTTTGTCTGACGCTAATCTATATTCTTCGACAAGAGCGTCGTTGTCAAACAATCCTAGTGTAATGCTTGTGTTCCCGATATCTGCGGTTAATAACATAATAAACTAATCCTCTTTTATGAGAATTAGTTTATTACAAATATAAGCTTTTTGCAAAAGTTTATGAATATGATGATTGAGTATGAATAGAAACATCGCTATATCCCGGAACATTTCCACTTTTTGTAAAATCATCAAGTGTCGCAACAAAAGCACCTTTTGCTGTGTTATGGCTTTTTTCTGCCGGATTTGTAAATACGAATTTTTTAATTCTTGCTAAAAGGTCATCTTGCGATCCGATTGCACCAATTTTGTCAGCCATAATATATCTCCTTAGAATTTTATACTATCTCTTATATATATACTAAGGATATAATTTCCACAAAATTGCTTAATTTTATCAAACTTGTTACAAAAGTTAATATGCTTATAAAAAGTGAGTAGTGAAAGGAGAGAAGTCCATTTAGTTCGCTCTGCTCAAAAAGAACTTTGATGTGGTAGCATCTGTAATAGGCTATTCGTCAATTCACTTTCCTAGTATTTTTTTCTCTAACATCACGGCCGTCTTAGTTTTGGCTAAGCCACCTTGCGAGCTTTCTTTCAAAAGAGGTGACATCAATTGTCCAGTTTGTTCCATTGCATCAACAACTTCATCAATCGGGATTACTGATGTAATGTCTGCCATTGCTAAATCTGAGGCGGTTACTGCGTGAATTGCCAAGAAAGGATTTCGTTTTACGCAAGGAATTTCAACCAATCCGCAAACAGGATCGCAGGTTAAGCCTAAAATATTTTTTAGCGCAAGAGCAACGGAATTGATAATTTGGGTAATATTTCCACCACGCATTTGGGTTAAGGCTGCAGCAGCCATTGCAGAGGCTACACCGCATTCTGCCTGACATCCGCCAACTGCACCTGCAAGAGCCATTTTGTTTGAAACTAATCTTCCGACCTCGCCTGCAGTAATCAAAGCGTTTATTTGTTCACCCTCTTTAATATCGTTGCTTTCTGCATACGCAACCAAAACTGCCGGAACAATTCCGCAAGAGCCTGCAGTTGGGCAAGCTACAATTGTTCCCATGCGCAAATTCTGTTCGCTAGTCGCAAGTGCGTATGTCATCATTTTATAAGCTGTTTCACCTAGTAATGAACCGGATTTGGATTTTTGTAATTTGTCGCAATCGTCACCACTCAAGCCGCTTGGAGATTTTTCAGTTGAAGCTAAACCAATTTTTATGGCATCTTTCATCGCATCAAGGCTTTTTTTAGCTTGCAATCTGACTTTGTATTCAGAATTTTCTCCTTGAGAAGCCTCATAATCTAATGCGATTTCGTAGATTGTTTTGTTTTCGGTATTACAAGCTTCATAGAGTTGTTTAAACGTTGTTATATTGTAATTCATATTAAATTAACTTTCCAATTTTTCTATATATCTGACCATATACATATCTTTTAGTTCACTTACGGCTTTGGTGCAATGTTTTGACAATTCTCCGTCAATACAGATACACATTGAGGCATCTTTGCCTTTTCCGCTCCTGTCGCAGTGGAGTGAGGCAATGTTTACGTTATCTTCTTGAATAAGTTTTGTAACTGTTGAAATTACGCCAGGCATGTCCTCATAGACAAGCAATAGAGTGTTGTATTTCCCGTTTAGTTTAACGGAAAAGTTGTTGATGTTTGTAATTTCGATTTCCCCTGCGCCAACGGAATTCCCAGAAATAAATAGGTTTAAATCGCCTTCAAATATAAAATCAACGGCATTTGGGTGTCTGTTAAAATCTTGCAAAAATTCGAAAGAATAATCAATTTCTTTAGCCTCTGCGGTATCAAAAACGGTTTTAATCCTTTCATCAGCGACAGAAAACCCTAAAATTCCTGCAAGTAAACCTTTGTCTGTTCCGTGACCTTTTCCTGTCAAAGCGTATGAATTGTATAGCTTGAAGGTTACTTTTTGCGGCTTTGCTTTATAGATGTTTCTTGCAAGAAGTCCTAATCTGACAGCTCCTGCGGTATGTGAACTTGAAGGTCCTGCCATTACGGGTGAAATTATATCTATAATTGAAGACTGGTGCATATACTCTCCTCTTTTAACAAGATTATATCATCTCATTAACTAATGTAAATAATTTGTAAATTTATGACAATAAATTTCAATTTTGTGTTTTTATATATATGTTGTGTAGGGAATACAATTTTAGTGTAGTAAAGGAGTAAAATGTTTAGTCCTGAATTTATGAAATATTTGATTAATTACCAAAAATCTGAGTTTACCCCTCAAGATACAAAAAAAGAAATTCGTTTTAAGAACCGAAAAACAGGTAAGCTTGCTGAAATTTATGCGGTAATTACGAAATAGGTTGATGATTTGAATTATAACGGTTAGTAATTGTTCCTTCCCTGATGAGGGAAGGTAGGATGGGTGCTTTCTTTTGCTACGAAATAATTCAAATGATTTATAAAAAGAGTTTTTAAGCAAAAAAAACGCTATTTCTTTTGGAAATAGCGTTGGAATTCTTTTGAATAATTCCTCGTAATAGTGTGAAGTGTAGTGTGCAATAAAACGTTTTTCTTGATTCCTCGTTTTATGCTTTTCCTCGTGTCATATATATAAAAAATTTTTGTTATATATAATTGCTA
>CALEJY010000047.1 GCA_937898445.1 uncultured Candidatus Melainabacteria bacterium
TACTCAAGGTGCAGGAAAGTTATCAATGCACCAAATGATGAAAAATATGCGTAGGTTTAGATAATGAAATTAATCGTAGGACTTGGAAATGTAGGAGAAAAATACTGTTTTCCCCGCCATAATGCAGGGTTTATGGTATTGGACAAACTCGCACTTGATAACAATTTTTCTTTCAGTGAAGAAAGCAAACTAAAATGTTTTCTCGCAAAATCAAATGACATAATGTATATAAAACCGACAACTTTCATGAACTTGTCAGGAGAAGCAGTTCGTGCCGTGATGGATTATTACAAAATTGATGTCAAAGATATCTTAATCGTTTATGACGATATCGCACTTGATTTAGGCAGAATACGTTTTAGAGCAAACGGTTCTGATGGCGGACATAATGGGATTAAATCAATAATTAAACATGTCGGAACAAAAGAATTTGACCGTTTAAAAATCGGAATAGGCCCTCAACCAAATATTCCGTCTGAAAATTATGTTTTGCAAAACTTTCCGAAAGATCAACTTGATACCTTAAAAGAAGTTTTGAAAAGAGCTGATGAAGCGATTAAATTTTATCTTGAAAACGATATTCAAAAAGCGCAAAATAAATTTAATTAGCCAACAAGATTATTGATATTCCTATGTTTAATATATAATTAAGGAAACAAAGATTTAAGGAGTTCCAAATGAGTTTACAAACCGCAGAACAATATGAAGAAAATGAACAATATACACAGGCTTATGAAGAATACAAAAAACTTCACGAAAGAAATCCGAAAGATTTGAGTATTTTAGAACGCTTAGGACATCTTTCAATGCTTTTGGATAACAAAGAAGATGCCGCAGAATATTACACAAAAATTCTTCAATCGGATGCGACAAATGTTCTTGCTTACGAACAATTGATGGATATTTACGTAACAACTGACAGATACAAATATTACGTATATAGAGGCAATATGCACTCTGTAGAACATCAATTGGAACATGCAATTAACGATTACAAAAAAGCCGTAAATTGCGCACAAGAAGACAAAGACATGCTTGCAGCAAGATTTGTTTTAGGAACTCTATACGAACAAACAAACAATAATATCAAAGCAATCGATGAATACCTAAAAGTTATTGACCACGAAGGCACTCACGAAGATGTTTACATCAGATTATCAAACCTTTATCTAAAAGAAGATGCCATCCCTAGTGCGGTAGAAGTTCTCGAAAGAGCTAGAAAATCAGGTTTTGACACAACTAATGTAAAAGAAATGCTATCTGATTTACATCTAAAAAACGGAAACCCTGAAAAGGCATTTGAAATAACAACAGACGAGCTTACAAAAGTAAAATGTCTGCTTGATATGGATAAAAAAGACGAGGCAATCCAAAAACTTGACCAAATGGAAGATCAATACGGACACATTGCACAATTCCATTCTCTAAAAGCCCAATATTACTATATGACAGGCGATTATGACAAAGCTTTGGAATGTGTTGCAAAATTCGACGAATTAGAGAAAAATTCTCCTCTTACATATCAAATGCGCGCACTAATTTATGAAGAAAAGAATGACGATTTTAACGCTCACATAAATTGGGGCAAATACAATTTGGTTAGAGGCAACAAAGATATTGCAATCAATGAATACTTAAATGCTTACCAACTAAAAAGCGACGATTTAGAACTATTAAACACACTTGCAATGTTGTTGGAAGAATCTGGCGATAAAAACCACGCAATGGAATTTTACGAAAAGATTTCTAAACTTGATGAAAACGATAAAAAGTCATTAGAAAAACTTGCAGAATTTAGAGAAAGCATAGGTGACTACAGAATGCAAGCTGAATACTTGTTGAAACTTTATCATCTTGATAAAAGAAATTCTACAACCGTAAAAAAATTGGGCGAAGCTTACGACAAACTAAGAAACAAACCGGCAGCAATCGAATGTTATGAAAAATTCTTAGAAATAGGAAAAGGCAGTCCGGAATATTCAAAAATTCAACATAAATTGGAAAAACTTAAAAACTCTGACACACAAGAAGACGAAGGCTTTTTGGATAAATTTATTAATTGGTTTAATAAAAACAAAATGTAAAAACAAAAAGGTTGAACATTTTAGTTCAACCTTTTTTATTTTTAATAATTCATTTGCCAATTATCGTTTAAGATTTTACCAAAGCAACCATCGGGCGAACCCTCATGATTTAAACATTTTGAATTAAATTGAGTATTACGTTGCTCTGTAGTCATTGGAGCAACAGTATTTTCATCTATTGGGGCATCATCAATTAAACCATTATTATAGATATAAAACCAGAACAAATCTCTACCGCCAATATTTGGTCCTTTTTGTCCATTTATATCTAACCCCATATTTATAATTTTAGCCCCACTTTTTGCATATAAAGGTCTAATAGAAACCCCATTCGCAAATACATAAGATTTAGCGTTTGCAGCATAGTTACTAATTGTAGCACCATCAGTAGCTTTATAAGAAGATGCAAAACAGTTATTCATTGTATCACATTCTTTTACATTCTTAAAATATGTTCTAATAAAGTCATTCACAGCATCCTGAGATGTTAAACCGGCTTCTGTCAAATTAAGAGCATTTCTATCAGTCTGATATCTCAAAAGGGCCTGCGAAAACTCATTATAAGTTTTATGTAATTGAGTAACATAACTCTGCCTTTGGTAGTTCTGCATTAAAGTAGGAACAGTCATTGCTGATACAACACCGATTATGCCGAGAGTGACTAATACCTCTGCGAGAGTGAAAGCAGCTAGACCGCTAAGAAGCGAAGCCGCAAAGTTTTTACCCTCTCTCACTGTGAGAGGGAGCAGTTGTTCGTGAGCAGGTGCGAACGTTACAAATGCGGGAGAGGGTTCTTCTTTACCAACACTCAAATCAACATTGATAGACCCTGAATTAAATTCAGGGTGACGTATTAAGTTGTCGCCAATATTGTTTCTGTAGATTGGGCTTTCTAACCCTACAACATTACCAACCATGCGATACTTCGGACTATTGTCCTCAGTATGACGTGTTAACCCTCTCCCAAGAGAGAGAATTATTTTACATAAATATTTTTTCATACTCGCTCCTTTTAGACTAATATATTAGTCATATTATCATAATATTGGGTAGATTGTCAATATATTAGTTATTAAGATTGAGAAATGAAGAATAACGACACAATCAATAAATTAGGGCAAAAAATTCGCATCGAAAGACAAAAAAGAAAAATGTCTCAAGAAAAATTAGCAGAACTTGCAGACTTAAACAGAAATTTTGTTGGCATGGTTGAAAGAGGAGAAACAAATTTAACCGTCAAAAAACTTGAAAATATTGCCAATGTTTTTGATATGGATATCAGAGATTTATTTTCATTTGTTATTTAGCAATATATTCAATCTTAAATTTTTTGACATCAAAAAAGACTTCCTAAAAATAGGAAGTCTTTTTTCAAAATCACAATCAATTGACTATTTGATTTCAACAGTTGCGCCAGCTGCTTCAAGTTGTTTTTTGATAGCTTCAGCATCTTCTTTTTTGATGCCTTCTTTAACAGCTTTAGGAGCGCCATCTACTAAATCTTTAGCTTCTTTCAAGCCAAGACCTGTGATAGCTCTAACTTCTTTCAATACAGCGATTTTGTTAGCACCAGCTGATGCCAAGATTACGTTTACTTCAGAAGCTTCTTCAGCTGCTGCTTCGCCTGCTGCTGGAGCTGCTGCTACTGCTACTGGAGCTGCTGCAGATACGCCGAATTTTTCTTCCATAGCTTTTACTAATTCAGCTGCTTCTAACAAAGTTAATTTTTCAATTGATTCTAAAATTGTTTCTACGTTACTCATTATTTTTCTCCTTTTAAGTTGTTTTTGTACATTTGTTTGTGTCTTGAATTATTGGCAACTCGAAACTTTTCATTTCACTACATAAATTTTTATAAAATTTATTCCGCTTCATCAAGTTTCTCGTCATGTCGTGCTGGGTTCGCTCTACTGTTGCTCGTTTTATCTAAAACCAGTTTATTCTTGCTTTTTAGGTTAACTCGCCTAAGCTCACACGGCGCACTTGCCAAAATCCACTAAGCTGATTTTTGGTCTCTGACTGCTGCCATAGCTCTTGTAAGTTGAGCCATAACTGCGTTGATAGATCCAACAATGCCTGAAGCTGGTGAGTTGATAGAACCAAGAATTTTCGCAAGAAGTTCTTCTTTTGAAGGCATTTTTGCCAATGCTTCAGCTTCTTTAGCTGATAATAGGTTTCCATCCAATGCACCACCTAAGATAGCACCTTTTTTGGTATCTTTGATAAATTTTGCAACTGCTTTTGCAGGGCTTACTTGATCTTCAAAACCGAAAGCAATAGCTACAGGTCCTGTTAGAGAATCAGCAAGCACTTCAAAATCAGTACCCTTCAAAGCGATTTTAGCCAAAGTATTTTTTGTTACCATGTAATCGCCACCATCTTTTTGAATATTTCTTCTCAAGTTAGTGATTTCTTCTACTGTGTAACCTTTATACTCAGTCAAAATAGCTACTTGGGCTTTTTCTGCTTTTGCTTTTATAGCATCTATTTTTTCAGATTTAAAAGCTTTTGTTGCCATGATTAGCTCCTTTTGTTTGTATTACTTGATTGATTTAACAATCTGTTATCGACCGATTTTACCCAAATACTAAAAAAGATTTCGCTTTTCCAATATTGGACCGCAAAATCTCACAGGTTAACAAATCTATTTTTTATATTTCGACTGTTCACCTCGGTTAGCTGATATTTTAAGGGAGTTTTTTCTTTCACCAGTTTTGCGTATATTGCGCACCTCTGGGCTAATTTTTCTTGGCTCGAACTTTCGTTTTCGCCCAACTCCCGCTAACTGTCTGCGGTATGTTTTTATAATATAGGAAAAAATATAAAAAATCAATAGGAGATTAATTTTTCTTAACTAAAGACCAAACATCACACTGACCATTTATATCATAAGCACCACGCAAAAACGGGGTATATTTAGGTTCTGAGTACAATTCGTAACGCATACAGAAATTACCTAAACAAACCGCCTCGTTTTGAATGTGTAATGTCAATAGCTTTTCCAACAACGGATAAACATCCGCCTTAAAATTTGTATTATCGTCAAAAACATCTACAGAAATATAGCTTATCAACAACCATTTTTTCTTTTTCATATTCAATCTAATTCTGTTTATTGACAAATCTATAAAATTTAACAAATTGTCGACAGTTTCAAAATCATTGAGCAAAATCAACATCTTGTCGCCGGTTTTTGCAAACTTACATCCTGTAATATTTTTAATTGAGGCATAAAATATTTTGAAAGCTTCGTCTTCTTTTTCTTTAACACCTTCTTCTGCATCGCCGCCCCAACAACTGTCAATCAGCATATTTTTGGCTTTTAATTGAACTAAAACTGCGACATTATTGCATTTTCTGATATTCTTTTCAACTTCTTTTTGAAGTGATTTGTTGAATTTTTTTTCTTTTTTCTCTTTGCAACCATTTATTGCATCATCCAAAAAACCAATTGCTCTGTGGAAATAATACTTTGACTTTGCAATACCGAAAACAACAACAATTGCAATCAAATCAAATAGCAAAAGTGATCCGTCGATAAATACTCCGCCTAACTCAACATCTTGCTTATAAAACAAATGTACAAATTCTGATACGCTATCCGCAATAGGTTTTGCAAAATCAAATGCCGAAACATTTATCAAGCTCAAAAACCAATATGTCGCAGTCAAAAACACCAAAATCATCAATGCGATTTGCAAAACAAATAAAACATTGATTATTCCTCGAAGTATTTTTGTTAACAGTTTATAAATTCCAATCATTAATTTCCTAACGCAATATTATCAATTAATCTTACATTTCCGATTTTCAACGCAATAAATACAATTGTATTATCATCTGCGACTTGTTTTTCTTCCAAATCATCACCATCTCTGAATTCCAAATATTCAAGAGAATGACTTTCATTCAAATATGAATAAGCAGTTTCACTCAAAGCCTTAACATCTGTAATTCCTTTGTTATAACAAGCTTTTATATTAAACAAAATTTTGTTCAAAGCCAAAGCGTTAACCTTATCTTCATCAGACAAATATTTATTTCTTGAAGACAAAGCCAAACCGCTTTCTTCTCTAACAATTGGACAAGGGATAATTTGAACAGGTATATTCAAATCTTTAACCATTTTTTTCAAAATAATCAATTGTTGTCTATCTTTTTCACCGAAAAATGCAAAATCGGGTTGAGCAATATTAAACAATTTATTTACAACGGTACAAACCCCGTCAAAGTGACCTACTCTTGATTTCCCGCATAATTTATTTACATAAAAAAACGGAGGAATAACATAAGTCAAAAAGTCATTTGACATAATATGCCCTTCGCCATACATTTCTTTTGGAGATGGTGCGAAAACAATATCTACACCAGCTTTTTCGCATAATTCTTTATCCGCATCAAGCGTTCTCGGATATTTATCCAAATCTTCACCGGGACAAAATTGAATTGGGTTTACAAAAACAGAAACAACTGTCTTGTCACATTTTTCAACACTTTTTTTAATAAGGCTCAAATGCCCGTTATGTAAAGCTCCCATAGTCGGAACCAATCCAACTGTCAAACCTTGTTTTTTCCACTCTCTTATTTTTTCTCTAACTTCAGCTATTGTATGAACTAACATAATATCACTCTCTTTCGCTATAATTTTAGCACAAAATTATATTCTATTTTCAATTAAAAAATTTCTTCATCTGACGGAAAACGCCCGTTTTTCACATCATCATTGTATTTTTTCGCACAATTATAGATTAATTCTTTCATATCACCGTATTTTCTGGCAAATTTAGGTTTGAAATCAGAGAATTTTCCAAACACATCATCTGACACCAAAACCTGTGCGTCACAATACTTTCCTGCACCGCAAGAAATTGTCGGAACAGAAATATTTTCTGTAATATATTTTGCAGCCTCTTGAGGAACCATCTCCAAAACAATAGAAAAAACACCTGCTTTTTCCAACTCTTTAGCTTGTTTCAAGATTTCTTCCGCAGCTTCTTGAGTTTTTCCCTGAATTTTATATCCGCCTAAAGTGTTTAAAAACTGTGGAGTAAAACCCAAATGCCCCATTACAGGAATTCCGGTTTCAACAAGACGTTTAATTACGCTCAAAATATAATCGCTAAAACCCTCAATTTTAACCGCATTTGCACCAAATCTAACCATCTGACCGCAATTTTTTATAGCAGTAGGAATATCAGTGTGATAGCTCAAAAACGGCATATCTGTAACCACCATAGCGTGCGAAACCCCTTTAGCAACGGCTTTTGTAAAAATGCTCATTTCTTCAACACCGATACTGTGAGTTGTTTCGTAACCTAAAGCCACCATTGCCAAACTATCGCCAATTAAAACAATATCAATACCAGCCTCGTCAATATATTTAGCTGTAGAATAGTCATAAGCAGTCAAAACGGAGAATTTCTCTCCGTCGTTTTTGTATTTTTGAATTGTTTTAACTGTAATTTTTTTTACCATTATACTGCACAACCTTGTTTTTCAGCCAACTTTGCAGACGGTTTAATTTTTTCGCCTTTTTGAGTTTTTCTAAACCAGTAATAAATTGCTCTTGCAACACGGTTTGAACTATGTCTTACAAGACCTTCTTTACTATCTTCAATCAATTTTCTTGAGAAAATAGAAAATCCCATTTTTCTAATATTATCAACATCAATTTTTACAGGATACGAACCTGATAATTGGTATTTTTGAGCCAAATTAGACGGCATAAAATCGTTTACCAAAACCGCATCAATAATTTTTTTACTTCCAGCATGAGTTACCAACGCATTAATATGGTCGCTTACGCTATAACCGTCAGTTTCTCCAGGTTGTGTCATAATATTACATACATAAATCTTTTTAGCTTTTGAAGCTGCAATTTCATGCGCAATTTCTTTAATCAACAAGTTCGGAGTTACACTAGTATATAAACTTCCAGGTCCAAGAATAATTAATTCAGCATCTCTAATCGCTTCAATTACATCAGGTAAAGCTCTGCAATTTTGAGGATCTGTAAATAATCTTTTAATTTTACCGTGAGCTTCAGGAATATTAGATTCGCCATGAATAATTCTGCCATCTTCCATTTCTGCAACTAATTTCATATCATCAAGAGTAGAAGGAAGAACTCTGCCACGAATAGATAAAACGTTAGAAGATTCTTTTACAGCTCTATACATATCGCCTGTAATTGAACAAAGCGCAGTCAAGAACAAGTTTCCGAAACTATGACCTTCCAAACCTTCACCGGTCTTAAATCTGTATTGGAACAATTTTGTAACCAAATCTTCATCATCAGCCAAAGCTGCAATACAGTTTCTGATATCTCCAGGAGGTAAAACGCCCATTTCTTCACGTAATCTGCCTGAACTTCCGCCGTCATCACCAACCGTAACAACTGCAGTAACGTTATTTGTAATATTTTTTATACCACGCAACAACATAGACAAACCTGTTCCGCCGCCAACTGCAACGATTTTAGGCCCTCTGTTAAGTTTACGTCTTCTATATAAATTTTCTAATAAAGAATGATTACTTCCGCCATCAATCATTGACAAATTTGTTTTTTGCCAACCTTTAAAGAACACACCTGCACCAATCATTACAAAAGCAAATGCAAGCCATTCGGTAGAAAGGTTCATTGCGACTTTTCGGATAAATTCCATTGTATAAAATACCGGTTTGATATCAAATAATATCAAAACACCTAATGTCATTAAAACTGCGCCTAAAAATATTAACGCAAACCATCTTTTTACCTGTAATCCTGGCATCAACCACAT
>CALEJY010000048.1 GCA_937898445.1 uncultured Candidatus Melainabacteria bacterium
TTATTTAATGCGGATGCTCTCTTGGCATATATTTTTTCTCCAACGGTAGAAAGAAGGTAATAATGAGTGTATATAAACACAAATTAGGTTATTATGGCTACAATTTTATGTACAAAGGCAAAAGATATTGTAAAACTTTTAAAGGGCTTCAAAAAAATGAAGTGGCTTATCTTGAAACTGTACATAAGGCAGAACTTATAAAAACTGGTTACGACATAACAAAGAAACAGGTCTATTACTTAGAAGACTTAATTGCAGATTTCAGAGAATATGCAATGGCTCACTATACCAGACCAAATACATTTGATTATGTTATAGATAAGTTTTATAAGTTAGTAGGAAATCAAGATGTAGAGCAGATAACCGTTTCAGATATTGAAAAATATATTAACACTCGTTTAGGCAAAATAAAAAATTCTAGCATAAATCGAGAAGTTGACAATATCCGTCGTTTATTTTCATTAGCCATTGAAAATAAACGTATAGCAATAAATCCTTGTTCGACACTGAAAAAACTACGTATAGAAAATCCTTCAGAGCGTTATTTGACAAAGGATGAAGAAGTAAGATTACTTGCAGTATGCAATCCTACTATGAGAGCAATTATAATAACAGCCTTGCATACTGGCATGAGGCAAAATGAAATACTAAGTTTAAAATGGCAAGACGTATTCTTTGAAGAAGATTATCTTATTGCCTTAAATACTAAGAATAACAAACCTCGTAAGCTTATATTAACCAAAACTCTTAAAGAAGAATTACTAAAACTCCCAAAGTTAAGTGATTATGTTTTTACATCTCCTTTTACTTGTACTAGATATAAAGAAGTAAAAACAAGTTTCAAAAGAGCGGTGAAACGTAGTGGAATCCCACCAATAACGTTTCATAAGCTAAGGCATACAACTGCATCACGACTTAATGAGGCTGGAGTTGACATTGTAACTATACAAAAAATACTAGGTCATGCTGACGTAAAAACAACCATGCGGTACACCCACAATAGTAGTGATAGTATTGCTAATGCTTTTAAAAAATTAGAAGGATATTAGTAGTTATATATAAATAATATATTACTATTAAGGGGTTACATACCAGACATAAATTAGCTGTAAGTTAAGTCTCATAAAAGGAAGGGAGTAATACTAGAATGAGTAAAAAGGGAAATTTAAAAAGACAGGAAGAAGAATTTATGTTAAAAGTTATTGATTCAAATTATTTGATGTTATCGACTTGTCTAAGTGCTTTTAATATAAGAGAAGTAATAAGAAAATCTACTAGTAATGAACAGGCAATTCAGGGAGTGGAAAACTGGTTAGCTAGTATTAAGCACCGAATGATTCCAAATGATATTTAGAACCATTTTGGAAGATTATAATACAAGATTCTTTAGCTATTCTCCTGAATATGTTAACTCTTTTATGAGCTTTGCATCTTCTAATTTGTTGGATAGAATAATTGAATTGTCCTATATTAGTAGTAATAAGGGTAGAAATGAGGTTCCTCTAAATAACGCAAATGTAAAACAGAAAAATTTAATATATACCTTCAAGAGTAAAGTCTTTCTTGAATATATTAATTTCCCTGATGAAATTCCTATGTATGCAAATGCTTATTGGCACTTTACAATGCTGGTTTTGCTAACGATGTATGTAAGAGAAGTGACAAATAACAATTTAGTAAGATTGTCTCAAACAACTTTTAATAATTATATAAGTCTAAATATATTATCAGGTTTTGAAGCAAGTGTTGAATTTAAGATGACGGAATATTATGGAGAAATATTTGAGGAACTTGCACAATTTAAACCTAAAAATAAATTTAAGATGAAAGTATCACCTAATGAGGAAAAACAGATTATTGAATTCTTCGTCAAAAATAATGATATACTTACGATGGCGTTCCAAAGAGAAGGTTACAAAAAGGTACAGAGAAATTCTCATGCTCTAGATTGGAAATCGAAAAGTGAATTGAGAATAATGAAAGGGAAAACTCCCTGTTCAATTAGGATGAAGTTGTTTACATCTGGAATGCGGTCAATTAGTCGAATGCTATCTTTAAATAGCAATCCCGACAACAAGATATATTTACGAGATTTTTGGGTAAGAGGCGGTATTTTTACTTCAAATTTAGTAAGTTTTTATTTTAGGGCGATTATCCAAAATTGTCATATGAAGTTTGAAAAATCCAACTTTAGGATTAATCAAAAATTTATAGATGATTATGTTGGGAAACGGAATGTTGGATTAAAGACTGCTGTAATAATATTATTAGTCGCTTTGCCGGAAAACAAACAGAAAAAACTAATTGATAACATATTTAAGAAAGAGGATTATAAGCAGAAAAAATCTATTTGGGCAGATATTGAAAACTTGAAAAACGTTATAGCTAAGAAAAAAGTCAAAACCCCTGCGACTGTAAGATTATATCATAAATTAGGGAGAAAATATGGTTGGTAATTTATTTAATACAATACTGATTGATAAGC
>CALEJY010000049.1 GCA_937898445.1 uncultured Candidatus Melainabacteria bacterium
CATTCTATCAAGCATTTCTTCATTAAGCGGATATAAATTTCTAAAGTTCTTGTAGTAAATCGCTTTACTTTCGTTTTCGGAACGTTCAGGGTTTTCTAAAGCTTTTGTTCCTAATTTATATGTAACATAATTGTTGTCGAAAAATGCCGGTTTGTAGCCTTTCATTATAATTCTCATAATAAAGTCAAAATCTGACATTGTTTTGAATTTTTCATCAAAATAGTTTTCTTTTTCAATCATAGATTTTTTGAAAAACATTGCCTGTCTGGCACAAGGCATTACTTGAAAAGCATTGTGCATTGATGGTGCAAATAAAAATACAAAACCTTCAGGATGTCTGCAATATGCCGGAGCGAATGTAAAATCGGCATCTGTTTCTTCCATAAGATTTACGATGTCATAAATAGATGTAATGTCATGGATAAAATCATCACAACTTAAAAATGTAACATATTTTCCCTTAGCTCTCATTACACCTTTATTGTAAGCATTAAATTTTCCGGTATCTTTTTCTGAGAAAAACTTAAAAAATCCTTTGTTTTTGTAATCTTTTAACATCTCAACAGTTCCGTCATTTGAGGCATTATCAATTACCATGTGTTCAATATTCGGATATGTTTGCAAATCCAAAAGAGATATCAAAAGGTTAAAATCATCTGCTAGATTATTTTCAAGCAAATTGTATGTTGGTGTAACTATTGTAACAAAAGGTTCCATATTATTTCCTTATTTTTCTATTTCCTTAATAGTAGCATAATCCTTTACTTTTGACGAATTGTTACGATATGTAAAATCTCTTGCACAATATGCACAAAAAGTTCTATTATGAGTTTAAATGTAGGTACGAGTGTTTATTATATGTAAGTTTAGGAGGTAATTATGAGTCAGTACAATACTGTTTCGCCTGCTGAAGTTGGTATTATGTCGGGATTGATGGGTGCAGGAATAGGTTACACAATTGCGCCAAGAAAGTACAATTTGGAACAATTGTTGACACAAAAGCCGGATGTGTTTGAAAAAACTCTTTCAAAAGAATTGATGAGTAATGTAAACGCTGATCAACATGCTGCTCATAAAGTATTACTAGAAGGGCGTGAAGTTCTAAATAAAGCACATCAAAACAATACTATGGAAGCCAAACTTGCAGATTTGCTGGGCTCTCCAAAGTATTCCAAAGCTTATAGAAATATCAAAAATCTTTTGCCGAAAGCAAGAATACAAACCGCAATTGTATTAGGAGCAATTGGCGGTTTTGTTGGTATAATCGGTAAAATTATTATGGGAGATAACAACTAATAGTTAGTATAAATATCTCTTAAAATGTATTCTTCCAAAGATTTTTTGTCGTTAGATTTTGATTTCGGGTCATTAATCATGATATCAAAAGCGTACGTTTTACCGTTTCTTGAGGTTATATAACCAGCTATTGCGCTAACGTCTGATAATGTACCTGTTTTTGCTCTCAAATTATCTTTGAAATATAACATTCTGTTTTTTAGCGTTCCTTCTCCTGACGTTGGAAGTTCTGATTTCAATGTATTGATAACTTCTTGTTTAGAAAGAAATTCTGTCATAAAATCAGTTGTCATAAGGTTGTTTTTAGAAACACCGCTACCATCGACAATTTTTATATCTTCATAATTTAGAGATAATTTGTCGAAATAGTTATTTAACATTTTTTGAGAGTTTGCAAGAGATCCTGTGTTATTAACGAATTTCCCACCTGCTAGTTTGAAAATTGTTTCAGCTACAAAATTGTTGCTATTTTTCAAAATTGCAGAAATTGCAGTTTCTAAATTATGATCTGCTTGCGCAACCAAATAAACATTTGAACTTGGAACTTTTTTCTGGGCAAATTTCCCGTAATAATCCATTTTGGCAGAACGAATAGCATCTTCCATTCTCAAAATAAAATATCTTTTTGGATGGTTTATTGGAATAAATTCTGTTTCTTGTTTTTTTACAGTTCCTTCAATTGTGATAATGTCAGGAGAAATACTATTATTTCTGCTTATAGAAATATTGTTTTCATTTCCTGTTGTAACAAGGTTCATGAATGTTATCGGATAAAATTTTGATGTAAAAATATTTGCAGGAGCGTTAATATTGGTTGGAGCAATAGTAATTCCCAACAAATTTTTATCGATATTGTATGAGCTAAATTTTGGCATAAGCGGGTTCAAATCATCATCCCATTGCCAACCTTCGCCCCATTCTGTGCTATCAAAAACATAATCATCAACATATATAAATTTTGGTGATAATATTTTTTTGTCTTTAACTGCGCTTTCAAAAATTTTGTTTAAATCTGATGATGTCAAAAATGGGTCTGCACTTAGTTTTAAGAACAACTCATTATTTGTGTTTTTATATAATTTTGTTGAAAATTTGTAATCTTTCCCCAATGTATCAACCGATGCCGCAAGAGTTACAATTTTTAAGGTAGATGCCGGCATGGTTGGTTTTTTGCAGTTTTGTTCATAAACAATTTTTCCTGAGCCGATTTCTTTTACAGAAATTGAAATTCCGTCTTTGTTAATTCCGGATTGAGAAATTGTTTTATCAATTGCGTTTGCAAATACAGAACATTGCAAACTTAATAATGTTGCCAAACAAACTAGTAATTTTAACCCGTTTTTCATACTCTTTTTACCTCGTAGGTTTCTCTTATATCATTGATACAAGTACATTTATTTCTAAAATCATACATTGGCGCAAAATTCAAAGTTGCATTCATTGTACCCTCTTTTTGGTCTTTAATTTCTGCAATAGAATCGCCTTTGTAATCAATTATTCTTGAATGTCCGATATTCCATTCGTCATCTTCAATATATCCTGATTGAGTTAGTGCAACCATAAAAGATTGGTTTTCGACTGCTCTGCATTTTGTCATACATTCCCACGGAATAGGCTTTTTAAGTCCCCATGCTGCGCAATTTATCAACAAATCTGCGCCGGCTTTTCTGTATGCTCTGAAAATTTCAGGAAATCTTATATCATAACAAATTGTCAAACCTGTTTTAACGCCTTCAATATCAACCATAACCGGAGATGGACCAACTTCAACATATTTCCCTTCATCACTTCCGTAATAAGAAAATAAATGATTTTTTGAATACGTTGCGATTAATTCACCATGTCTGTTTAGAACCGGACAGGTGTTATAATAATGGTCGTTGATTTTTGTAATAAAACTTCCGCCTATAACCCAGCTTTTGCAATCTCTTGCGATATTTGAAAGAAAATCAATTGTTTCGCTTGTCGGAATTTCTTCTGCACTATCTCTAAAGTGTTTTGGCGACCAACCGACAGTCCAAACTTCAGGGAGTACAATAATATCTGTATTTTCTTTAATATCCCTGTCAACGATTTTTTTTACTTTTTCAAAATTAGCTTTTTTATTTGCAATTTCTGCATTCATTTGAATTGCAGAAATATTAATTATTTTTTCTTTTCCCATTTTTTTTGTTTTTTAGCCTCGTTGTAAATTTCAGGCGCAATATCTTCCAATTTTAGAAGTTGCGTTTTTACTTCATCCCTAACTTGAGCAAGTTCTTCGTTTGTTGCTTCCGGTTTTACATAAATCGGATTACCATAAATATTTAAAATTTTGCAATCTCCGAACGGAGTTTTCATTTTATCCCATGACGGCAAGCTGATAAATGTTTTTTGTGGAGAATACCAATATGCAGGAATAATTGGCGCACCTGACATTTGAGCAAGTTTGATTGCTCCGTTTTTAACTTTGTGTAAAGGTCCGCTAGGTCCATCCACCATAATTCCGACACATTCTCCGTCTTTTAGTCTGTGGAGCATTTGCATAGTTGATTCAACTGCCCCTTTTTTACCCGAAGATCCTCTTACGACTTTAAATCCCCATTTTTCAACTGCTCTTGCGACAACTTCTCCATCAATTGAGTTGCTAACCAAAATACTAAGGTGAGCTTTATCTTCAATTCCGTGAACCAAAAATTGGTTTGCATGCCACATTACATAAATGCAAGGTGAAATGTTTGGATTGTTGTGTTCATAAATGTGTGTAAATTTTTCCTGCAAGCGCATCATTGAATATGCAGTGTTTGCCAAAAAATCTATATTTCCGTCATTAATTAGTCTTACCATGCCTTTGATTATATCATGAAAACTTGCACAAAATCTTTTTTGAGGTATGATTATGGCACATGTATTAATATATATAAAGGAAAAAGGTAAAATGAAAGTAACTTTAGAAAAAGAAAAAGAAAATGTTGTAAAATTAGATATTACAATTCCTGCAAAAGATGCAGCAGATGCTTATAACAAAGCAGTTAGCACAATTTCAAAATATGTAAATATTGATGGTTTCAGAAAAGGAAAAGCTCCTCGTGCAGTTGTTGAAAGACACGTTGGAACTGAAAGAATCAAACAAGAAGCTATCGAAAACTTGTTGCCAAAAGCAATCAATCAAGCAGTTGTTGATAACAATCTTGATATTATTGCTCAACCATACGTTACAAACTACAACTTCAATATTGGTGAAGATTTGACAGTTACTGCAAAAGCAGAACTTAGACCAGAAGTAACTTTGGGGCAATACAAAGATTTGACTTTGGAAGTTAAAGATTCTCCTGTTGAAGAAGATGCAATGCAAAAATCAATTGACAGATTGTTAGAACAACATAGCACTCAAGAAACAGTTATCGACAGACCAACAAAAGATACTGATATCGCAGTAATCGATTTTGAAGGAACTGCAAACGGTGAAAAAATCATCGGTGGCGATGCTAAAAATTATCCGTTGGATTTGGGACATTCAAACTTCATTCCAGGTTTTGCGGAACAATTGGTTGGTAAAAACTTGAATGATGAATTTGAAATTAAAGTAAACTTCCCGGAAGATTACCACGATGAAAAATTGAAAGGTCAACCTGCAACTTTCAAAATTAAAATCAATGAAATTAAAGAAAAGAAATTACCTGAACTTAATGATGAATTTGCTCAAAAAGTTGGTTCTTTCAAAAATGTTGATGAATTAAAAGCAGATATCAAAAACTATTTGGAAACTCAAAGAGAAAGAACAAATAAAATGAATTCTGAAAACGAAGTTTTCAAAGCAGTTATTGAAGGTGCTAAAGTTGATATCCCTCAATCTATGATTGATAGAGAAGTTAACTCTTTGAGAGAAGAATACAAACAAAGACTTGCTGCTCAAGGTATTAACTGGGATGCTTTAGTAAAAGCTCAAGGCGAAGATCAGTTGTTGAAAAACTTAGATGAAGACGCTATGACAAGAATTAAAAATTCTTTGGTTATCGACAAAATCGCTAAGGTTGAAAGTATTAAACTTGAACAAAAAGATTTGGAAGCTAAATTCGCTCAATTAGGTGCAGCCTACGGTCTTAAACCTCAAGATTTGTTGAAACAATTAGGTCAAAATCCTGAAGTTTTGGCATCAATTTCTCAACAAGCTATGAACGATAAAGTTAGAGAATTTTTGATGAACAACAACAAAGTTGAAATCAAATAGTTTAATAAATTCGAAAAAATAATATATGTGCCGTATTTACTACGGCACATTATTTGATTAATATAGTAAAGAAATTTATAATAATGTTATAAGGAGAAAAAAATGAGTTTTGTACCTGTAGTAATAGAACAATCAAGCAGAGGCGAACGTTCGTTCGATATCTTTTCAAGATTGTTAAGAGAAAGAATTATTTTCTTAGGCACTCCAATTGATGACATGGTTGCTAATTTGGTTGTAGCACAATTGTTGTTATTGGATAGTGAAAACCCAGAAAAAGATATTATGTTATATATTAACAGTCCAGGAGGTTCTGTTACTGCCGGCTTTGCTATCTATGACACAATGCAACATATCAGAGCTGATGTATCTACAATTTGTTTAGGTCAAGCAGCATCAATGGGTGCATTCTTGTTGTCATCTGGTACAAAAGGTAAGAGAATGGCTTTACCTCATTCAAGAGTGTTAATTCACCAACCTTTGGGTGGCGCACAAGGTCAAGCTACTGATATCGAAATTCAAGCTGCTGAAATTTTGAGAATTAAAAAATCATTGAACGAAATTTTGGCATCAAATACTGGTCAATCAATCAAGAAAATTGAAAAAGATACAGATAGAGATTATATCATGACTCCGGCAGAAGCTTTGGAATACGGTATGATTGATAGAGTTGTATCAAGAGATGCTATTAAGTAGTAAATAAAAGGTATAAGGTGTTGACTGAAGATTTTAAATGTTCTTTTTGCAATAAATCCTCCACTCAGGTAAAAAAAATAATTAAAGGAGTGGAAGCTAATATTTGTAACGAATGCGTTGAGTATTTGACGGTGACACCAGATACAATAAAACAAAGTTTTGACGATGGTAAATCGAAATGTTCTTTTTGTGGAAGATTACAAAAAAAATTAAATGATATTTTTTACAGTAAAAATGATACAAAAATTTGTTATGAGTGTTTGGACTTATGTCGTCAAATAATAGAGTAAATTAATAAAGAAAGTTATATTATGCCAAAACATGATGATAGTAGATTAAAATGTTCATTTTGTGGAAAATCACAGGATCAAGTAAAAAAATTAATTGCCGGTCCTGAGGTTTACATTTGTGATGAATGTGTTGAGCTTTGTAACCAAATTCTTGATGAAGAATTTTTCGAAAATAAAGATAAAGAAGGCGGTGAAGGAGCTGAAGCTGCGGTTGAAGAAAAACCTATTCCAAAACCTCATGAAATTAAAGCGTATCTTGATGAATATATTGTTGGGCAAGATGATGCGAAAAAGGTTTTGTCAGTTGCAGTTTATAACCACTATAAACGTTTGAAACATAACAAAGAAGCTGATAAAGATGCCGTTGAAATTCAAAAGTCTAACATTTTGCTTGTTGGACCGACCGGTTCTGGTAAAACTTTGTTGGCTCAAACTTTGGCTAAAATGTTGGATGTTCCGTTTGCGGTTGCAGATGCTACAACATTGACAGAAGCCGGTTATGTTGGTGATGACGTTGAAAATATTCTGTTAAGATTATATCAGAATGCCGAATTTGATTCTGCGAAAGCTGAACGTGGAATTATATACATAGACGAAATTGATAAGATTTCAAGAAAATCAGAAAATACATCAATTACACGTGATGTTTCAGGTGAAGGTGTTCAACAGGCTTTATTGAAAATGATTGAAGGAACTGTTGCACATGTTCCGCCTCAAGGTGGAAGAAAACATCCTCATCAGGAATTTATTGAAATTGATACAAAAAATATCTTGTTCATTGTTGGCGGTGCTTTCGTTGGCTTGGATAAGATTGTTGAACACAGAGCAGGTGAAGGTACATCTGTTGGATTTGGTGCTAAAGCTCCTATGACGCAGGTTGAAAAAGAGGCTGCAGCTGCTAGAATGTTGAAAAAGTTGCAACCGGAAGACTTGCTAAAATTCGGTTTAATTCCTGAATTTATCGGTCGTGTTCCTGTTTATGCAGTTTTGGATCAATTGAACGAAAAAACATTGAAAATGATTTTGACTGAACCAAAAAATGCCGTTGTAAAACAATACAAATGTTTGTTAGAAATGGATGGCGTAGATTTGGAATTTGAACCAGAAGCAATTGATTTGATTGCACAAGAAGCTATCAAACGTAAGACTGGTGCAAGAGCTTTGAAATCAATTGTTGAAGAAATCATGCTTGATGTTATGTATGATGTTCCGACCAAAAATGATATCAAAAAATTTGTTGTTACGGCTGATATGGTTAAAAATCGAAAAAATGCAGAGGTTGTGCCATTGCCAACCAAAGATGACAACAAAGAAATCAGTGCATAATTTAAAGGGCGATGTTAAGTCGCCCTTTTTATTTATTTTAACTTAACAATTTGTCAAGGTTTGGTTTTTATGAGAAAATAGAGCTATGGGGAATAGTAAAACTTTAATTTTAATAGATGGACATGCACTAGCTTTTAGGCAATATTATGCGCTTGAAAGAACCAATATGAAAACGTCTGACGGAACTCCGACTTGGGCGGTGTATGGATTTTTTAAGGCAATTTTTGATTTGCTTAAAAATGAGGATTTAAAAGCTGATGCGATTGCGGTTGCGTTTGACGTTAGTCACAAAACTTTTAGAACAGAAAAATTTGCAGATTACAAATGCAATCGTTCTGCCATGCCAGATCCTATGAGAGTGCAAATGGGGTTGATAAACGAAGGTTTGAGAGCGTTTAGTATTCCGATTTATACAAAAGAAGGTTTTGAAGCAGATGATGTTATCGGCACTATTTCTCGAGAAGCGTGCGAACTTGGTCATAAAGTTTTGATTTTGACAGGTGATCAGGATGCTTTTCAATTGGTTGATAAAGATGGTTGTGTAAAAGTTATATTGCCGAAAAATGGTGAACTTATTGAATATAACTGGGACAAAATTTATGAAAAATTGGGTGTTTATCCAAATCAGGTTATAGATTATAAAGGCTTGAGAGGTGATACTTCTGACTGTATTCCGGGAATTAAGGGAATTGGAGAAAAAACTGCGCAAAAATTGCTTGCTCGTTATGGCACATTGGATGCGTGTTTGGCAGATTGCGAAAATATTCCTGAAAAATCTGTTAGAGAAAAGATTTGTAATGGTATTGAACAAGCTAAATTAAGTCAATATTTGGCAACAATTATCAGAGATTTGGATGTAAATTTTGATTTTGATAAAACAAAAGTTGAATTGCCAGATGTTGCAAAGGTTACAGAATTTTTGAAAAAAATGCAGTTTTATACATTTATAAAAAACATTAATTCAATTTTGTATTCTTTTGACAAAGTTGAACATTCGGTTCCACAAGAAACTCCGCAAATTAACCCTGACGGCTCTGTTCAATTGGGATTTTTCTCAGAGGCAGTTAATCAAGAAATCAATAAAAGTTCTGATTTTGCGGTTGATAAAAAATGTATTACGGATACTGATGATTTGCAAAAATTAGTTGATGATTTGAAACAACAGTCATTAATTGCTTTTAAACTTTATGCAAATATCAAAAATGCCGTAAATACTTCTTTAACAGGTATTTCTGTTGCTTATAAAAAAGGATTGAGTGCAAATGATAGAGTTTCTATTAATGATGACGACAATTCAGAAACAAAAACTTTTTATATCCCGTTAAGACATTCTTCAATCGAAAATCAGTTGAGGGAAGAAGATGTTATAAATATTCTTAAACCTGTATTTGAGGATGAAAAAATCAAAAAGACAACTCATGATGCAAAATCTGAATACAATGTGTTGAGGTGTTTGGGAGTTGAAACAAAAGGTATAATTTTTGATACAATGCTTGCAAGCTATGTCAAAGATACTAACAGAAATCATGAACTAGATATTCAAGCTTTAGAAAATTTAGATCATGCGATTACTCCGTTTGCGCCGTTTGAAAAAGAGAAGAAAAAACAGTTAAAGTTTGAAGATGCAAATTTGGATGCTATTTTGAATTTTGCATCGGAAGAAGTAGCTATAATTGTTGAATTGACTAAATTTTGGTCAGAAAATCTTGATGAAAACGAGTTGAAATTAGTTTATGATATAGAAGTTCCGTTGACCTTTGTTTTAGCAGATATGGAATATGACGGTGTTTCTATTGACGAAAAATATTTGAATGATTTGACCGCTTTTATGAATGCAGAATTAGCCAAAATTGAGGGAAAAGTTTACGAATTGGCTGGTGTTCCGTTCAATATAAATTCTCCTCGACAAGTTGGTGAAACTCTGTTTGATAAGATGGGGATTAAATCTCGCAAAAAAAGAGGAAAAGCTGCGTATTCTACAAGTGCTGCGGTTTTGGAAGAATTGGCTGAGGATTATGAAATCGCTCAATTGATTTTGGATTACAGAAAATATTCTAAGCTAAAATCTACTTATACAGAGGCTTTACCTGCTTTGATTGAGAGAAAAGATGGCAGAATACATACAACTTACAATCAAACAGTTACTGCTACCGGCAGATTGTCGTCGTCTAATCCGAATTTGCAGAATATTCCTGTTAGAACGGAAGAAGGAAATAAAATTAGAAATGCTTTTGCGCCTAAAGATAAAGAAAATTATTTGATTTTGTCTGCGGATTATTCTCAGATTGAATTGAGATTGTTGGCGCATATAACAGAGGACAAACACTTGTCAGAAGCTTTTAATAGCGGGATTGATGTTCATACTTTGACAGCATCAAAGGTTTTTGAAGTCCCAGTTGAAGAAGTTACAAAAGAAATGCGCTATAAAGCAAAAGCGGTAAATTTTGGAATAATTTATGGTCAGAGCAAATATGGTTTGGCAAAAGCTATAGGGATTTCAAATAAAGAGGCGGAAGAATTTATAAATAAATATTTTGCGACATATCCGAGAGTTAAGGCTTATATGGAAGGAACAGTTCTTGAAGTCGAGAAAAAAGGTTATGTTGAAACGATTTTCGGACGAAAAAGATATTTGGAAACCGAACTTGCAAGTTCTAATGCAATGATTAGAGAGTTTGGGAAACGAGCTGCAATTAATCAGCCAATGCAAGGCACTGCAGCTGATTTGATGAAAATTGCGATGATTGAGTTTTCAAAGAAATTGAAAGAAAATAATCTTAAATCAAAAATGATAATTCAGGTTCACGATGAACTTGTGGTTGAAGTTTTGAAATCGGAATTAGATGTAGTTACAAAATTGGTAAAAGAGGCAATGGAGCTAAATCAGCCGTTGTCTTGTTGATGTAAATGTAGGTGAGTCATGGAAAGAACAATAAAACTATTTTTAATAACAATGTTAATGCTGGTTATGGGTGGTGTTTCTGCTATTGCAGAGGATGGAATGTCTTTGAGTACATTGGTTACTCCCCAAAGTATTGATTATAATATTTGTACAAGAAATTATATTTTAACACCTGAAAAATTGTTCTATATGGCGATTGCAAGTATTAATGCAAATAGATTTACGATTGATGAAATACAGTCAAAAACGGGTTATATTTTGTTTACTGCGGTAAATAGGCAGTATTTAGCAAGTGTTGTAAAAGTTGATGCGAATAAGTCAATGCTAAGAATAACTCCGACAAACAACAATTACTTTTTCGCTCCAGGAATTGTGTTGAATGTTTTCAGATATATTGATTTGAACGGAGCAACACCGGTTTATAATTTGGTGCAACGATAGACTTGAAAAACTTCAAAAAATTTGTTAAAATAGAAATGTTAACACAGAGCAGAGAGGAATTTTTATGAAAAAGAGATTTTTTAGTTGCATCGGGGGGGGGGCAATAGTCTAAAACCCTCTCATAATCACGGTTTATATCTGTTTTTAAGATGCGTAGATGCAAAGATGCGAAGAGGCAAAGTCGGTATCAAAGCAGCTAGGCAGCTAAGAAGTTATACAGCTTGGATTTTAAGATGCTTAGATGCAAAGAAGCGAAGAAGTAAAGTCG
>CALEJY010000050.1 GCA_937898445.1 uncultured Candidatus Melainabacteria bacterium
TTACATCTTTAAAAATACGTGAATCAGACCTTGAGAATAGAAGATTCTGGAGCATGCATAATAAAGAGGTTCTGAAATTCAGAGCCTCTTTTTTAATACGAAAATTACTCTACACTACCATTTTTTGAATATAAAAAATACCGCTAAAATGATAAAACAAAATCCGACAAGGTAATTCCATTTGAACTGCTCTTTCAGATAAAATACTGAGAAAAAGCTGAAAACAATTAATGTAATAACTTCTTGAATCGTTTTTAATTGCGCTGCGTTGTAAACTCCATAGCCGATTCTGTTTGCCGGAACTTGGAAACAGTATTCAAATAGCGCAATTCCCCAACTTGCAAGTATTACAATCCAAAGCGGAGAGGCTTTGAACTTGAGGTGTCCATACCATGCAAAAGTCATAAAAATATTTGAAATTAATAGTAAAACGATTGGTGAAATTGCTCTAATCATACTGTTGAAATCCTTCTATATTTGAGTTTTAAACAAATTTATTATAAAACAAATAAAAGTGCTTGACACTAAATATTTTTTTGCGTATAATAAATTCACAAGCACTTGCCGGTATAGCTCAATTGGCAGAGCAACGGTTTTGTAAACCGTAGGTTGTAGGTTCGAGTCCCATTACCGGCTTTTTTACTGAAATAACGAGCTTATGCAAGTCTTTCAATCGAAAGTAAGGCGGACTTATCAGAAGAAAGCTAAAACCTTAACAGGTACTTGCCACTGACTCTCAGTAATAAACTCAAGCCCTTGTGGCTCAGAGGTAGAGCACTCCCTTGGTAAGGGAGAGGTCACGAGTTCAAGTCTCGTCAAGGGCATATTTAATGCCTAAGATAAGCAAATGACAATAGAATATGGGTAGGTGGCCGAGTGGCTAAAGGCGACAGACTGTAAATCTGTTCTCGCGAGAGTACGGTGGTTCGAATCCACCCCTGCCCACCATTTAAAACCTTGATTCTGTTTAAGTTTCAGGTTTTTTTATTTCTATTAATTGCCACTCTGTGTCCATTACCCATTTTAAGACAAATTCTAATTATATGAATTAAGAACTGCCATAGCTTTTTGCAGTTGCTCTTCAGCTGTGTGTACATATCGCATTGTAGTTTTAATATCTGAATGTGCCATTATATCTTTTATTACCGGTACAGGAACTCCCTTTTGTGCTAAACGTGTTCCTACTGTATGTCTTAAATCATGAAATCTTAAATCACTTATACCAGCTTTAGCTTTGATTTTATTCCACTCTTTCTCCATCCCGGCATCCCCAAAAGCTGTTTTTGTTCGGGGGTTGATAAATACATACTCACTTGATGTTCTAGGAATTGATAAAAATAAATTATATAATTCATCATTGATAGGCAGTTTAATATGTTTATTACCTTTGTTTTCAGTAATCTCCAATATCCTATAATCCATCTTCACATTTTCCCACTTTAATAACCTTATATTTGATTTTCTTAATCCCGTATTAAGTGCGGTTATTAACAATGGTTTGAAATAATCAGGGCAAACTTTAAAGATTCTTTCTTCCTCATCATCTTTTAAATAACGAACAACATAATTCTTCTCAGGAAATCTCATTTTACGACTTACAGGATTCTTATTTAACCAACCATTCTCAATAGCAATATTGAACATCTTACTAAGAGATTCTAAATATCTGTTTACTGTTGTGGTACTTTTATCTTCTTTTAGTAATTGTTGTTTTAAATTTTCTATATGGTCTGGTTTTACTTCCTCTATCGTTTTGATGTTTTTAAAATATTTTCTGAATATCTTTAAACGACCTAAATCGTGTTTATAGCTTTTTTTATTAATACTCACATAGTTCTCATAAACATCAAATAAATGAGTAAGCTTTACTTGTTTGTTCTCCTTGGGGATAACACCATTCTGTTGTTGTTGAATTTTATACCTAAAACCATCTTCAATAAGCTTGGCTTCTTTCATAGATTTGGCACCATTACATAAAAAATGGTGCCGTTCACCATTGATTTGGAAGCGGCAGTAATACTTTTCATTTTTCTTTTT
>CALEJY010000051.1 GCA_937898445.1 uncultured Candidatus Melainabacteria bacterium
TTATTATGGTGGAAGTTCTCAAGGCGATGATCCGAATTATGATGGAACAAAAGATCCTAATAAACAAGGAACAGAGGAAGATGATGACAACCTAGTAGTTCCGGAAGATAAAAATGAACCTATCGACACCGATAATGATACAGATACCGATACTGATACTGATTTGGACACAGATACTGACACAGATACTGATATAGATACAGATTCAGATACTGATACAGATACCGATGTTGATACAGATATAGATACTGACACAGATATTGACACAGATACTGACACCGATACAGACATTGACACGGATACTGATACTGATAACGACACCGATACCGATACTGACACCGATTTGGATACCGATACAGATACTGATGTAGATACAGACACTGACACCGATGTTGACACTGATACGGATACTGATTTAGATACTGATACCGACACGGATACAGACATTGATACTGATACAGATGTTGATACGGATACAGACACAGATATTGACGCAGATACTGATACGGATACAGACACCGATACTGATACTGACACAGATTTGGATACCGACACTGATACCGATACTGACACTGACATAGATACTGATACTGACACCGATACTGATATCGATACAGATACCGATGTAGATACAGATTCTGATACAGACACCGATATTGATACAGATACAGATACTGACAATGACACAGACACTGACGTAGATTCTGATAGTGACATTGATACAGATACTGATACTGATACCGACACTGATATTGATAGTGATACAGATACCGATACGGATACAGACTTGGACACCGATACCGATGTAGATACGGATATTGACACCGATACGGATACTGATGTGGATACTGACACTGATACAGATATTGATATCGATACGGATAGTGATGATGATCCGGCTGATCCAAGAGATTCAAGCTATGGAAAAGAAACATATAAACAACGTGTTGTTGAATACAGTGTAAACTCTATAGACAAACGTCATTATATGAGGTTCCCTGCTCAAGATAACAGAAACCCTGTTCAATTGGCAGAAAATACACAAATCGATTCCCTAATTGATATCTCAAGAGGTGGTATCGCAGTAACTCACCACAATGACTTGAAAGTCGGTGATATTGTTCCGGTAAACATTTCTTACGGCGATTTGAATATCAATGCTGATGTTAAGATTGTTTCAGCAACAGACAGACGTGCAGGGGCTGAATTTACAAACCTTGATCAGATGACTGCTAACAAGTTGCTTTATATGAACTTGTTGTTGGAAGAACAAACCGCAATGAGAAATCAAGCAAATGACTTGTCTTATATCAAATAAGTTAGTTATATAAATAATAAAAAAGAAGCTTTTCAGAAATGATTAGCTTCTTTTTTTTTATGTTGAAGATATTTATTTTTTGAGGAGCTGAAATATGTGGATGAGATTACTACGTCGCTTTGCTCCTCGTAATGACTGAAAACTTATGCGTAAGCTGCGTGGCGAACAGACGCCATTCTTGCATTTCTAATTCTTCTCATTTTAGGATCTGCGTTTAAATCCCATTGAGCAGCGTAGCCTTTATGAGTTCCTTGAGTGTTTGTATTCTGAGCTGAGAATAAAGCTGCAGTTGACATCAAACCTTGAGAAAGTTTTTGGAAGTCGAATTTTTGAGTTTGTTTTTTAGTAGTTGATGCAGTGTTAGTAAATTTAGAAACTGTCGTTTGTCCAACTTTTTTTCTTGCTTTTTTGTCAAGACCGGTAACAACACCATTTTGTACATCTAAACTTCCTTTTGCTGCATTTACGTTTTCTTTAAATGCTGCAGCGGCTTTATCTCTTGCTCCATTAACGGCATCATTTGATTTGATTGATTTATTTTTTACATCGTTAAACAAATCTTTTGAGTTGATTTCGTTGTTAGCTAATTGACCTTGTAATTCTCCGCTAATAGATTTTTTCATTTCTTTTTTAGTCATGCCGCCAAGTTGTTCGGCATCCATATTTTTAACTGCTTGTTTTGCAGCTGCATTTGCTGCTGCTTTGTTTGTTGCATTTGTTGCACGTTGGTCAATAGCTTTGAAATTGTCACCTAAACCTTTAGTAGATTTTTGAGCTGCTGCTCCTGATTGAATTGCTGCTGCTGCACTTGTCATAGCGCCTGCTAAGTTGCCTTCTGCTGCGTATGCTGCGGTTTTTGTGATGTTTGCTGCAGTTTGTCCGTATTGACCCAACATTTCTGCAACTGTACCAACTTTTGACATTACTGTTCCGGCTGCTATCATTGCAGCACCTACTGCTGCTCCCCAAGCAGTTGATGCGATTGCTTGTCCTGCGGCAACCATACCTTTTCCAACTAAATCAAGAGCTTTACCTCCTTGTTCTGCAATTGCGCTCCATTGTTCTAGTTTTGTTGCAAATTTTACAACATTGCTTGTTTCATTTTGGTTTTGTTGGATTGCTTTTGTATTTTTTTTGTGGACTTTTACAAAGTTTGCATTTGTTCTATTCATTCTTGAAAGAGTTCTTGAAGAACTTCTTTGTAATGAATAAATTTGTTTGCCGTTGCTTTGTACAAGATTTGATTTAGTACCGATGAATTTTTGAAGTTGGTCGATTTTATCTTGATTTGGGTTTGTTGATTGACCACCTTGAGTTCCGTCATTTCTGCTGATAGTGAAAGTTGAAGAACCTAACAAATTATCCAATTCGTTTTGAGCGTTGTCAATTGCAGTTTGTGTTTCTTCTGTTTCTTGAGATAATTTTTCAAGTTTTGCGCTATCTTTTTGAAAAGCAGCTTGTTGTTGTTTTAATTGAGCTTGGAACTTTTTATCTTCTTGTTTGATGTCTTTGTTAAGTTTTTTTGATTCTGAAGTGATTGATTTAACTTCACGAGCATCTTTTTCTGTTTGAGTAGTTCCTTTTTTAGCTTGGTTGCCTTGAGATTTTACGCTGCCTTGATCAACATTTTCTTCTTTATCTTTGCTTTCTGTTTTGTTTGTTGTTGAAGTAGAAGTTTTTTTAGTTAATTCACTTAAACTTTTGTTAGTGTTAAGAGTACTTAAGTTTGTAGTTTCTTGTTGTTGTTTAACTTCCGGAGCATTGAAAATAGAGCCTGTCATTTGCATATAGGCAGGTTGGGTTGACTTAGCCTGTTTGCTTTTTTGCGCTAGAGCAAGCTTTGTCAAATCAATCTTATTTAGATTATTTACGTTTGAAACGCCCATAGTTAGCTCTCTTTTTTTACTCTCTTAAATATATAAAAACTTCCGAAACTCCCTGATTTCAGCATGTTTGCATGTTGTTACAAATGTTAATAATTTGGTGAGAAGTGAAAAGTGAAACGTGAGAAGTCCATTTAGTTCGCTTCGCTCAAAAGTAACTTTGGTGCGATAGCACCTGTATTGGTCTTCTCACCTTTCACTTCTCACCTTTCACTTCCGTTATTGCCATTTTTTTCTGTTCGTGCTACGATAGACACGTATTTTAGTTAGTTAAAAAGAGGGAGATATAACTTATGAAACTAATGGAAGGTAAAAAAGGTGTAATTTTCGGAGTTTCTAATACTCACGGGATTGCTTACGCTATTGCAAAACAACTTCACGATGCAGGTGCTGATATCGCATTTACTTATGCCGGTGAAGCTATGGAAAAACGTGTTAGACCTATCGCAGAAGATATGGGCGCAAAAATTATTATGAGTTGCGACGTTACTAAAGATGACGAAGTTGCAGCAGTATTCAAAGAATGTGAAAGAGTTTACGGCAAATTGGATTTCGTTGTTCATGCCGTTGCATTTGCTGCTAAAGAAGATTTGCAAGGTAGATTTATTGATACATCTCGTGCAGGTTGGGATTTAGCTCTTGGCGTAAGTGCTTATTCTCTAGTTTCTTTATGCCACCATGCTGAACCTATTATGAACGAAGGCGGTTCAATTTTTGCTCTTACATACTTGGGTTCTGAATACGTTGTTGCAAACTACAACGTAATGGGTGTTGCTAAGGCAGCTCTTGAATCTTCAATGAGATATTTGGCAGCTGATCTTGGTAAGAAAGGTGTTAGAGTTAACTGTATTTCTGCCGGTGCTGTTAAAACTCTTGCAGCTAAAGGTATTTCAGGATTTGATAAAATGCTTAAAGCAGCTATTGCAAAAGCTCCTCTTGGCAGAAATGTTGCTTTGGAAGATGTTGGCAAAGCAGGTTTGTATTTAGCATCTGATTTGTCAACAGGTACAACTGGTCAAATCTTGTACGTAGATTGCGGATGCCACGCAGTTTACGCATCATTAGATGAAATGGATATTATCGCAAACGCTGCTCCAAAAGCGTAAGTGGTAATTTAAAAATATATTGATTAATGGAGTGTTTGAAAAAAGCACTCCATTTTTCTGTAAAAAATAGATTACACTTATACCACAATAAGTTTGTTTGTGCTATTTTCTATATATACGCAAAAATAAGAAGGATGTAATATATGACAGCAACAAAAATTGAAGATTTACCTACAGTTTACGATGCAAAAGATACTGAAGAAAGTATTTACAAGTTTTGGGAAGATGGCGAATATTTTAAAGCTGATGCAAAAAGTCAAAAACCGCCATATTCTATCGTAATTCCGCCACCTAACGTTACCGGTGTTTTGCACATGGGACACGCTTTAGATGAAACTTTGCAAGATATCTTGGTTCGTTATCACAGAATGGCTGGTTATGAAACTCTTTGGGTTCCAGGAACTGACCATGCTGGGTTGGCTACTCAAAACGTTGTTGAAAGACAATTGGCAAAAGAAGGTTTAACTCGTTACGACTTAGGTAGAGAAAAATTTGTTGAAAGAACTTGGAAATGGACAAATGAACATAAAAGCGCAATTTTGGATCAATGCAAACGTTTAGGCGCATCATTTGACCGTTCAAGAGAACGTTTTACATTCGACAAAGGTTGTTCTGATGCGGTTAAGGAAGTATTCGTAAGATTGTACGAAAAAGGCTTGATTTACAAAGGTAAATATATTGTAAACTGGTGTCCTCGTTGTAATAGTGCGATTTCTGACGTTGAAACCGAATACGCTACAGAACAAGGTCACATGTGGGAAATTTCTTATCCGTTGAAAGATGAAAGTGGCGCAATTATTGTCGCAACTACAAGGCCGGAAACAATTTTTGGTGATGTTGCAATTGCAGTTCACCCAGATGATCACAAATATTCTGAATTGGTTGGAAAAACTGTTATTATTCCGCTTTCAGGCAGAGAAATTCCTATTATTGCGGATGAATACGTTGATAAAAACTTTGGTACCGGTGCGGTTAAGATTACTCCTGCGCACGACCCTAACGACTTTGAAGTTGGTCAACGCCACAATTTGAAACCAATTTGGGTTATCAATAACGACGGTACAATGAAAGCTTGTGGCGAAGTTCCTCAAGAACTTCACGGACTTGACAGATACGAAGCCAGAGAAAAAATTGTTGGAATGCTTTCTTATAACAATTTCTTATTAAGAACAAGAGACCATGAACATAATGTTGGTAAATGTCAACGTTGCGGAACTACTATTGAGCCGTTAC
>CALEJY010000052.1 GCA_937898445.1 uncultured Candidatus Melainabacteria bacterium
CGGCTTTTATTTCTTTATCTTCCCATGCAGATAAATCTAGTGAATTAAGTATTAAATTAGCACTATCTTCAACAATTTGTTCCCGTGTTGGTGGTTCATCTCTTTTTTCCAAAAATAGAACAACTGTATTTGTTCCTGTGGCACCGAAAGTCTTTGAACCAAAGCAAACGATTGAATGAATATAAAAATATTTTAGCAATTGTTCCCTAGCGGCGATATAGCTATTTGAATTGTTAGATAAAATAGAAGAAGGTAAAATAACTGCCGAAACACCTTTCGGCTTAACTAATTGTGCAATACGTTCAACAAATAATGTTTCTATTTCAGAGCCATCATTTGAAACATATTTTAATAGTACAAAATCATTGTTTTTAAGTTTTAAATGACTTTTAAATGCTTTTACGGCATAAGGTGGATTTGCAACTAAAATATCAAAAAAGTTTTTCTCAATTGATTTTTCTGGATAATTTTCAAGCCCATCACCAAAAATGATGTTTGAACCACCAGCACCATTCATAAACATAGATACTTTTGATACTCTTGCAAGTCTATAATCTTTTTCAATCCCATATATATTATTTTCAACCCAAGAATTATTTTTTACTAAATCTGCATTGTTATTATAGGAAAAATAAGCATTTATTGCTTCTACTCCTTCAGTCAAAAAATGTCCAGCACCACAAGCATAATCAATAACTCTTGGCAAATTATATTTGTCTTTATTATGGATAACTTTTTCAAGTGGTAAACTATCCCAAATAAATCTTGTTATTGGTATTGGAGTGAAAAACTGTCCTTCATTTTGTTTAAAACCTTTATCTAACAATTTTTCAAACAAATCACCCAAAAATTGATGTTTTGCAGAATAAACAATTCTGAACAACTTCAACTAGAATTTTACCATTTTGGTAAAATAACTCTTCGTTGTGAACATCTTTAAATGCAAAATCATTATTGGTATAAAATTTTAATATTTTGATTGTATTGTTGAGCTCTTCAATCGCTTTTTTCCTCTTAACTCCTGTGTATTGCATAAACAGTTTTTCAGCGTAATCATTTTCGACATAGAATATTTTTTCTTTCATAAATTCATCCATGCCTTGCTTATGTAAACGTTGCAATCTATCTTGTAAACTTTCGTAGGTATCTGTACCTTGTTTATATTGAAATTCAACTTCATCATCTTCATTTTTGCCTATTTCATCAACTAATTTACATATAAATAGTGCAATAAGTCTATTAAAAGCATTTTCTTTATCGCTTACATTGTTGTGTCGTAATATCTCTTCAAATTTATTAACTATTTTATCTTCAGGTCTAAAATCTTTTAAATCTTTTTTACGAAGTGGCTTGACTCCAATTTTATAAGCGGTTGTATCTTCTGAAAAAATTAAATCTCCAAGAATTTGTTTGTTATAAGTTTCATTCCAAGCTGAAAATTTTTCAGGAGCAGTATGCGCCGTTTGATATAGTTTTAATGTTTTATCTTTTTTTGCTATTAGTAAAATGTTTTCATCATCAGAACAATTTATTGTTGATAATTGTCTAATAATTTTACCATTTTCAAAATCTGATGAATATAGACATAACCATTTAGCTGATTGTTCTTGTTGCCAATATGAAAATAACTGACCACCATCATTTAATGTATCATTTAAAGCTTTATTATACTCTTTCCCTGCTGTTTTACATTCAATAATACAGAGCATACCTGTTTTATTTTCATTGTATATACATATGTCTGCACGTCCACTTTTTACATCGTGCCCTAAATGCCATTCTTTTTCAAGTTCAATGTGTTCAGGTCTATAACCCTTATCTAGTAATCTGCAAACACATTCGAATACAACAAAATTTTCAAATTTATCAAAACCATCATTACGTTCTCGTCCGACAATTTCATTAGGATAAATAAGCTTTTGTTCTTTTAAATCAATTTCCATTGATGTGTTATATTGTGAAAATTCTTTTACTAACCTATTATGTTTTTCTTCAAACCCAAGAAAAAAAGCTAAATCTTTTACATTATTTCTAGTAATCATAGTTCACCTTTTCTTTAGAAAAATTATAAATTTATTATAACATAAAATTATTCATTCTGTATCATAATTTAAAGAAATTTTTACAATAAAAATTTACCCCATTTCCCTTAAAATTTTGTTTTGCAAACTACTTGGAAAAAATTAAATCAAAAATTACATTTTTTATAGTAAAACCCTATTTTCAAACATAAAAAACATTTTTAGTCTTATTCGATAAACATTCTAATCCATAAACAAATAAAAAGCATACTCAAAACATCTAAAAATGCTCTTTATTTCTTTGAAAAATACCGCTGGTTTCAAATAGTATTGACTAAAAGTCCAAACTTTTTTTATTAACCAAACTTGTATCAAAATCAATTTATAAAAATATTACAATTTATACTTTTCTTTTAACTTCATCAACGATTTCTTTCATCTCTCTATAAAGTTCATAAGGTTTTTCAATGTGTGAAAAATTGTAACCAATAGCCTTTGATGTTGCCATTGGACTAGACATACTTCCAAACGAAATCGTACCAGTTTCCCTCTTCAAAACCTTGTCCCAAAAACCAACTTTAACATTAATTGCACCAACATAACGCATATCTAAGCTTTTGAAATCCATTCCAATTATACCACTTCGAATCAGAATTCTTGTATTGGTATATGCAAAAAAATTATTTCGATAATAAACCTCTGCTAAAACTCCAGTTAGGATAAAAAGCAAAACAACAACACCAACTGGAATCATATAATACTCCCAAGGTATGAAAGTACCACTTTCCGCACCTGAACAAATCATTGGAATAATACTACAAAATACAATCCAAAACGCTGACCAAAAAGACGCTGTAAACCAATAAACAAAAAGCTTGAGTTTGTTTGGTTTTATAACTTTAATTATTTTCTCGTTTTTGTCTAAAATATTTGCAAAAAGTTCTGCATTTTTTACTACTACTTCTTCCATTTTCATCTCCATTAACTTTATTATATTATATTTTTAAATTAAAAGCAACTAAATAACCGGAACAAAAAAGTTTATTCGAATAAGAACACCTCCTACGATAATTGTACCATAGGAATGTTGTAATTTAAAG
>CALEJY010000053.1 GCA_937898445.1 uncultured Candidatus Melainabacteria bacterium
TCTGCTTCTATATGCTTGCGGATAAGATCCTCTCCCGCCTTGCTTTTTACAACCGCACCACTCTTTTCCAAATTAAGGTATGGCTTTCCTTCATTTCGAATAAAATCTATAATACCCAATTTAGCTGTATCACTAAGAGGCGTTTTATATATTACGACAGTAGTTCGCCCTTTCGGCAAATAAGTGCTAGACTGCGTTTCTAAAAACATAAATCCCGAACCAAATTCCAAACCAACTTGAGGGGGAATTATTAGATCGTCATCTGTTCCATTATAAAATTCAACATCCAACTGTAAAAATATATCGCTCAATTTTACAGAATTAGACGATACTTTTTGCGCCAGATTATCTAATCCAGCCTTTTGCGACGCACTAAGTTCGATTGATCGAATACCTGTCGATGAAAAATCATTTGAGAAAGAACTATTTTCTCTATCGGAATCGGATTGGACAAAATTCTTGCCATACGAGCCACTAACATTTGCGGACAAACTCGGTAAAATACCTCGCATTTTCGCGCTTCCGCCAATAGAATATGCCTTTGATTCATTATTATTTTTATCCGATGTAGATGAAATTAAATTACTTGAACTTTGTTTCCCTATATCTGTTTTAGCTGAAGCAATTTTTAATAATGCAGATTTTGAGATGCTGGCATTTTGTGTATACGAAAAACATTCCGTCCATTCTGCCCCTACTTTATAAGCAATGGAAATATTTTTAAGACCCCATGAAAAATCGTTTTTTACAAAAAAAACACGATTACTGGGCAATAATTGCTTAAGTTTTTTGCACTTTTCTTCCTGCGTCATGTCGGACGAAACAATTTTTTGAATATCTTTTAGAGCTTCGCTATAAGCAATACTCTCGGAAGAATACTGTTTTTTGTAATAATCTTGAACTTCGCTAATTGTCTGATAATATTGGCTTGCATATAAAATACCAGATACACAAACGAAGTAAACGCATATAATTTTTTTGAATTTCATACCTTATTCCAATATGTTAAAGTTAAACCTATATAGGCAATGCCCTTAATGCTTCTTTTGCTTTTTGATTCCCCAATGCTGCAGATTTATTAAAATATTCTTTGGCCGCCTGATAATCCACATCACAATTCTTTCCGGTTAAATAGTCCAATCCTTTATTATAGTATAATTCAGAATCTTTATAATTTTCCTCTTCCTTAATTGCCGAATCGGCAGAAATATCTTTATGTTCTTTTACAACAGCTTTGTCATCATTACTTACAATATCCGTTTTTTCGAAAGGTTTAATCGTCTCATTGTTTTTATCCAGAACGCCGCAGTTACTAATATTTTCTTGAGAATCGGTATCTGTAATATTTGAATTGGTAGACAATTTGCAAGTTGTATCATTATTAGTACAATTTTTGCTAAAATTTTCTCCAGTAGTTTGTATCTGATTTTTCCCAGCTGCTATTATTCCGCAAGAGGATTGCATTGCACCCGAATCAAGCGAATCATTTTTTGCTAAACCACCAAGATTGCTTGGTCTTAATAGATTATTATTTTTATTTGAATTTACAACAACAACATCATCATCATTCTTCATGGCATAATAAAGAACAAACAAACCAATTACAATTACAATTATCCCAAGAAACGGATGCTCAAAAAATAAGAAAACACCTACTGCAATAATACCAGATGCAACGACCACTTTCCATCCCTTACATTTTAAACCCGTTTTTAGTATATTTGAAGACGTTGATGCACTGCATTTTGCGTTTTCGTAACTTGCAGTACGAAAAAGACTTATAGGTACTTTAGTTTGAGATCCTCGAGATGCACCACAATATTTACAAGAAGAACGATCCACATTCCAACTTGCGCAAGTTTGGCATTTCCAAACATTGGAATTGGCAAATACAGGCATTGGGAATAGCGACAACACCAATATTATAAATATCTTATATAAGTTTGCCATATTTTTATTAATACATATTTTTAAGTCTATTGATCCGTTCTTCAATGGAAGGATGGGTCGAAAATATTGAGTCAGGAAAAACAAAATATAATGCCGACAAAGCATTCCCACCAAGTTGATTTATTTCATCCTCGGAATATTCTGTATCAACTGAAAGTTTCTCAAGAGCACCAATTAAACCTTGGTTATATGAACATAACCTCACAGCAAAAGCATCCGCAGCAAATTCCCTTTTGCGCGAGATAAAAAAGAATGCTGTCAATGATATAATTAATGTTATAGGATATATAAAAATAAAGACAATTAATGATATAAGATCGCGCTCCTTTAAAGCAATACATTGAATAAAGAATGCAAGTAATAACGCACCGCTTACCATTGCCGTGGCAAACTGCATAGTCATAACATCTCTATGAACAATGTGCGAAATTTCATGCGCAATTACACCTTCAAGTTCAGAATCATCTAATAAATCAGCAAGACCCGTTGTTATCCCGATAAAAGATGTTTCCGGATTCCATCCAGCTGCAAACGCATTTGGAGTCTTAACAGGGATCAAGTAAACTTTCGGCGGGATCGCCAATCCCGCCGAAATAGATATATTTTGGACAATTCTTAATATTCTAGCTTCGGCTGGGGTATTAGGATCCAACTCAACACACCCTGTAAGGGTTAAAATACTCCAGCGAGCCATAATAAGCTCTACCGGTATTACTATCAAGCATGTTAAAAATCCTATCTTTAACCCTATTTCTGGGGCATTTAATAAATACCCCAAAAAATAGGACAACCCTAATATTATGCCGACAAATACAAAGAAGCAAAGAACTGTTTTATTAAAATTTTTACGAACTTCTTCTTCTGCAAAAAAAACCTTATCAGAAGTATTCATAACCTCATTTTACATCAAGCTTGCCGATTCTAAGATTATCCGAAACTTCTCGGGGAGGCTCAGACATTTCAAATAGCTTTTCTTCTTTAAAACCAAACATTGAGGCAACAATATTACTTGGGAATACTTGAATACTTGCATTCATTTTTGCAACCGCCA
>CALEJY010000054.1 GCA_937898445.1 uncultured Candidatus Melainabacteria bacterium
GAGAGAGGCTTAAAACGTCATACTGAGGATATCAGTCCGAAGTATCGCATTGTTAATAATGATGTTGGGCTAGAAAGCCCAACCTGCCGAAATAGTGTTGGTGAAAACTGTCACCCTGAACTCGATTCAGGGTCTATCAATGCTGATTTGAGTGTTGGTAAAGAAGAACCCTCTCCCGCATTTGTAACGTTCGCTGATGCTCACGAACAACTGCTCCCTCAGCACAAGGCAGACAGGGTCACACGCATCGCACAGCTCTGCGGTTCCCTTTGTCTCACAAAGAGAGAGGGTAATAGAGTAAATGTTGGTAATATGAACCAAAATATTTTTACCGATACGGACTTTTCACGTTTCACTTCTCACTTTTCACTTATAAAAACAGCCTTCACATTGGCAGAAGTCCTAATCACTCTCGGCATTATCGGTGTTGTTGCGGCATTAACCCTCCCAACTCTTATTGAAAACCATAACAAAAGAGTTGTTGAAACAAGATTGCAAAAATTCTATTCTGCTATGAACCAAGCTATCAAAATGGCAGAATTGGATTACGGCGACAGGGATACGTGGTTTGAAGATAACAATAGCTATGAAAAACAAAAAATTTGGGGCGATAAATATTTAGTTCCATATTTAAAAATTGTAAAAACTGGTCGTTTGGATACTTATAACTATACAATTTATTTTGCAGATGGAACTGCGGTTGCTTTAGGAATGGGAAATGGGCGTGATTGGACTTTTTTTACTAGTGATCCAAATAAATGTATTTCGGGGTTATCATATTATGAGCATATTGGTCGTTGTGCTTTTGAGTTTTATTACAATCCTACAAGAGATGAAGATGGTAAAATTAATAATGCAGGTTGGAATTTTAATCCGTTTGGTTATGGATGGAATGGGTATTCAGAAAATTATTTAAAAAATGATCCTACATTTGGTTGTTATCCTAATTCTTCTTGGCATGGACATTGCACGGCATTAATTCAATACAACAATTGGAAATTTCCTAAAGATTATCCGTTCAAAGTTCGTTATAGGTAAAAAAAAATAATCCCGTTTAAATGCGGGATTATTTTTTTTAGTTTTAGTTCTTATTAGTTGTAGATTTTTCTAGTCAAATCTGCTTTTCTAATTCTAACGTTTTCCGGTGTGATTTCAACAAGTTCGTCATCTCCGATGTATTCCATACATTCTTCCAAAGACATTTCCTTGTGGGCTTGCAATGTTACCATTACATCAGCGGTTGCACTTCTCATGTTAGTTAATTTTTTAGTTTTGCAAATATTAACTACAATATCTTGAGGTTTGTTGCATTCGCCGATAATCATTCCTCTGTAAACCTTAGTTTTTGGAGTTACAAAGAATGTTCCACGATCTTCATATTGAGCCAATGCGTAAGGAATAGCTTCACCTTGTTCGTGTGCAATAATTGAACCGTTTCTTTGACGAGGAATATCGCCGGCAAATGGTCTGTAATCCAAGAATGTGTGGTACATAATACCTTCACCACGTGTCATTCTGATAAATTCGCTTCTGAAACCGATTAAGCCACGAGCTGGAATATGGAATACCATATTAGTTCTGCCTTTAGCATTGTTCATTTCTTTCATTTCTGCTTTTCTGCCTGAAAGTCTGTCGATACAACTTCCTGCGCAACCTTCCGGAACATCAACGATTAAGTTTTCAAACGGTTCACATTTTACGCCATCAATTGTTTTGTAAATTACTTCCGGTTTAGAAACTTGGAACTCGTAACCTTCACGACGCATTGTTTCAATCAAAATGCCTAAGTGAAGTTCGCCTCTGCCTGAAACTTTGAATACATCTGTTGAATCTGTGTCTTCAACTCTCAAGCTTACGTTCTTTTCAAGTTCATCATAAAGTCTTTTTCTCAATTGACGAGATGTAACAAATTTTCCTTCTGTGCCTGCGAATGGGCTATCATTTACTGAAAAATTCATTTGCAAAGTTGGTTCATCAACTTTAATCAAAGGTAATGGTTGAGGATCTGCTAAAGAACAAATGCTTTCGCCGATTTGAATATCTGAAAAACCTGCAATACCAACGATATCGCCTGCGTAAGCTTCTTCAATTTCAGTTCTTCCTAAATCGTGGAAACCGAAAAGTTTTGTTATTTTACCTTTTTCTTGGCTTCCGTCAGCGTGAACTACGCAAACTTGTTCTTGAGATTTAACTTTCCCGTTTTCAATACGACCGATAACAATCCTTCCAACGTATTCGTTGTAATCAAGTGTTGTTGCACGGAATTGGAAAGGTCTGTCAGCATCGCCCTTTGGTGGTTTGATGTTTTCTAGGATACAATCCAATAATGGAACCATATCTTTCTTTTCATCATCCAAATCTTTGATAGCAAAGCCGTTCAAGCTACTTGCAAAAATGAATGGGAAGTCGATTAAATCTTCTCTATCAGTCAATTCTGTAAACAAGTCAAATACTTTGTCTAACGCTGTCAAAGGTTCTGCAGCCGGTTTGTCGATTTTGTTGATTACAACAATAATTCTCAAGCCTAATTCCAAAGCTTTTGATAGTACAAATCTTGTTTGGGGCATAGGACCTTCTGCTGCATCAACGATTAATAATGCGCCGTCTACCATACCCAAAACACGTTCAACTTCACCACCAAAGTCTGCGTGACCAGGTGTGTCGATTACGTTGATTTTTGTGTTTTTGTAATTAATTGAAATGTTTTTAGAAAGAATTGTGATACCACGTTCTCTTTCCAAATCGTTGCTATCCAATACACGTTCTTGAACCTGTTGGTTTGCACGGAATGCACCTGCTTGTTTCAACAAACAGTCAACAAGGGTTGTTTTACCGTGGTCAACGTGAGCGATGATAGCGATGTTTCTGATATTTTCGTTATGTGTTGTCATATTTCCCTACTATCTATATCTTAGTAACATTAGTGTAAAATTTACACTAATATTTTATATTGCTGATAACTATTTTTCAAGTTAAGATTTTGTAAATGATAAATTAATTAAACTTTCTGTCTATATGCCACAAATGCGAATATTAAACAGGTCAAGCCGAATAATATGCCAAAGCACATTGTTGTTCTATATGAATATAAAAATGCGGTTTCGTATATTTTTCCGTTTTCGATAAATAAATGTCTGAAAGTTTCAAATAACGTAATTGTTACAGCAACTCCCAAAATGTTTCCAAGATTTCGAGCAAGTGCCAAAATTCCTGATGCTAAGCCTAATTCACCATGATCAACACTTGTCATAATAGCGTTATTTGATGGAGATTGGAATAAGCCGTTTCCTATTCCCATAATTCCTGATGCTAAAATAATTTGCCACATTGTTGCGTTTTTGTCATACAAAGTAAACATCAATAATGCTATGCAATACGTCGCAGGTCCTAATCGGGTTAAAATTTTACTTCCGTATTTCCCTGACAATCTGCCGGCAATTGGTGCAGTGATTGATAGAGTTAAAGAATACGGTAGAATTAATAAACCGGTTACAAGTGCGTTGTATTTCAAAATTTCTTGTAAAAAGAATGGCAATAAAATACTGTTTGTGTACATCGCCATATACGAAGTCATTACGGCTAGATTGCCGAATGTGAACGGTTTTATTTTGAACATTGAAAAATTAATCAGTGGGTAATTGATTTTGTGGTCACGCATATAAAATAACGCCCCAAATATCAATGTAATTATACCGAGAATAATTATTCTAAGAGAGTTCCAACCCCAACTGTGGCCTTCCGAAATTGCTAGTAATAAAGCAAATAAACTCACCGTGAAATAGAAAAATCCTCTGTAATCAAATTTGAAATTTTTGATATCTGTTTTGACGCTACGAGGCAGCATTCTGTATGAATAAATTACACCTAATATCGCAACGATTACGCAAGGATAAAATACTGAATGCCATCCAAAATAATTGATTAAAATACCGCCCAATGCAGGCCCGCTCATCCCTCCGATTGCTACAATACAACCGTTTAAGCCAAGAGCTTTGCCTCTGCGTTCTTTTTTGAAAATAGATGCAATAATGGCTTGCCCGTTAGATAATAGAATAGATGCGCCGATTGCCTCTAAACATCGGTATGCAATTAATAACGGAAATGTTGGTGCGGTAGTGTTTAGGAATGCACCAATTCCAAACAATAAAAAGCCAACAGTGTACAATTTGTTTTTCGGGAAAATGTCCCCTAATTTCCCAAAGAACGGTAAAAACACTGTTAAAATGAGCATGTAAGCAATCATTACCCATTGGATTTGTCCCATTGTAACGTGCAAATCTCTAGCCATCGGGTAAAGTGCAAGGTTTACGGTTGTAGAATCAAGCATGGCAATAAAATTGCCGACTGCCGTAATTACAAACATTGTCCATTTTAATTTTTTGTGGCTCATGTTATTTATTTTTTACCCATCCTTCAATAATTCTCAATGGCGCACGGGTTATTGCTAAAGCCCATTCCCCAATATTTTTTGTTATTACACTGCCGGCTCCGACATTTGTACCTTCTCCTATTTCTACAGGAGCTACAAGTACTGTGTTTGAACCGATTTTAACGTTATCTTTTAAAACGGTTTTACTTTTCTTTTTGCTGATTGGGTCGTAATTTGCGGTGATTGTTCCGGCTCCGATATTTATATGAGAACCAAATTCAGAATCGCCGATATAGCTTAAATGTCCTGCGTTTGTATTGTGACCGATTTTAGCTTTTTTTACTTCTACAAAATTCCCGATTTTGCAGTTATCGTCAATTTCTACATCTCCTCTTAGATGTGCGCAAGGTCCGATTTTACAGTTTTTGCCGATTTTGTTTTTGCCTTCAATATAAGTTGATGGATAAATAATTGTGTCTGCACCGATTTCTGTATCTTCTGAAATCCAAGTAGAAGCAGGATCAACAATTGTAACACCTTCGGTCATTAATGCGTTTAACTTTCTCTCATTCATTAATTTGGTTGCAAAAGCCAAATCTTGACGAGAATTGATTCCGTTCATTTCTTCGGAATTTTCCATAATATAAGCGTTTACGTTTAAGTTTTGATTTTTTGCCCAAGAAACAATATCTGTTAAATAGTATTCACCTTGTGCATTATTGCTTGTTAGTTGGCAAAATGCGCCTTTGATTTTTGCCCAGTTTAAACAATACACGCCCACATTAACTTCTCTTACAGCACTCTGTTCCGGAGTTGCATCTTTTGCTTCAACAATAGCTTTTAGAGAGTTATCATTTTCTCTGATAATTCTTCCGTAACTTGCCGGAGCATCTAAAACTGCACTCATAACGGTCAAATCTGATTTATTAGAGTTGTGATATTCAATAAATTTGTTAATAGTGTCTTCTGTAATTAAAGGTATGTCTCCATTTAGAATTATAACTTGTCCGTCAAAGTTTTCTAAAGAAGGGCAAGCCATAGAAACGGCATGACCTGTTCCAAGTTGAGGAGATTGAAGAACTGTTTTGGCTGCTGAGTAATTCTTTTCAACAAATTCGGTTACTTCTTCTGCATGATGTCCAACAATTACAATTGATTGTGTTGCAATGCTTTTAACGCTATCTAGTACGTACCCCAAAACGGTTTTACCGAATATTTGGTGTAAAACCTTTATAGTATTAGATTTCATTCTTGTGCCTTTTCCTGCGGCAAGAATTACGGCTTTAATATCTTTATTCATATTTCTCTCCTTAATTATTTCCCTATAATTTTATTTTACTATAAAAACTTTTTAGATTATAATTAAATTATGGAAAATCAAAAAATTGCAGTTGTAGCAATGAGTGGCGGAGTTGATAGTTCGGTTACTGCTTTATTATTGCAACAACAAGGATACAAGGTAATAGGTTTGACGGCAAAAATGCAGGAAACTCCGGCTGCAAATGCGGTTGTGCAGAATGCAAAAAGAGTTGCTGACAAATTAGGAATTGAATTAATCGTTTATAACACTTCTGACAAATTCAATGAAAAAGTTGTTGATTATTTTGTGAGTGCTTATAAAAACGGAAAAACTCCAAACCCTTGTATCGTGTGCAATCAGTTTATAAAATGGGGAACTTTGTTTGATTATGCCACAGAAGTTTTGAATGCAGATGTATTTGCCACAGGACATTACGCAGATATCAGGTGTGTTGACGGTGTTTATAAATTGTATCCGGCAAAAGATGAGCATAAGGATCAGTTGTATTTTCTATACAGATTAGGGCAGAAACAGCTGTCTAAAACGATATTCCCATTATATCATTACGAAAAATCTCAGGTTAAACAGATAGCGATTGATTACAATTTGCCACCTAAGGATTCAAAAGAAAGTCAAGATATTTGTTTTATTCAAAAGCCTGAAACAACTAAGAGTTTTTTGATAAGTAAATTTGGAGCTAAAAAAGGTGATTTTATAGATGTTTTGACCGGCAAAAAATGGGGAGAACATCAAGGGTGTTATCAATATACAATTGGTCAAAGAAAAGGTATCGGAATTGCTGCACCGTACCCTTTATATGTAATTGATATTGATGCGCAAAAAAATATTGTTTATTTAGGTAGAGAAGAAGATAATTATAAAAAATCTCTAAAAATTGTTGATTTGAATTGGTCTTATCAACCGCAAAATACTGAATTTGATGCGTGGGTAAAAATCAGATACAACATGCCACATAAAAAAGCGCATGTTAGTATTTGTAATGAAATTGCTGATATAGAGTTTTATGAACCCGTAAATTCTGTTACGAATGGGCAGTCTTGCGTTATTTATGATTTGGAAGACAAGCATTTAATCGGTGGCGGATTTATTGAAAGAAATTAAAAAGTATTTACTTTTAATTTTGTCAGGATTATCATGTAATTGATAGGGAGAGGAAAATTATGTATAATCCAAAATCACACAATGCCGAAGAATTTATTTCTCATCAAGAGATATTAGATAGTTTAAAGTACGCAGACGAAAATAAAAATAATGTAGAATTAATTGACAAAATTTTAGAAAAAGCTAAATTGGGCAAAGGTTTAACTCATAGAGAAGCTTCTGTTCTTTTGGCTTGCGATATAGAAGATAAAAATCAAGAAATTTTTGAACTTGCTAAAAAGATTAAACAAGATTATTACGGAAACAGAATTGTTTTGTTTGCGCCGTTGTATTTGTCAAATTATTGCGTAAACGGTTGTGTGTATTGTCCTTACCACGCCAAAAACAAACATATTCCACGTAAAAAATTGTCTCAAGAAGATATTGCACGTGAAGTTATGGCTTTGCAAGATATGGGACATAAAAGATTGGCGATTGAGGCTGGAGAAGATCCTGTTAACAACCCGATTGAATATATTTTGGATTCAATTAAAACAATTTATTCAATTAAACATAAAAATGGTTCAATTCGTCGTGTAAACGTTAATATTGCGGCTACAACTGTTGAAAATTACAAAAAATTACACGATGCAGGAATTGGAACATATATTTTATTCCAAGAAACTTATAATAAAGAAAGTTATGAAACCCTTCACCCGACAGGACCTAAACACAATTACAACTACCATACAGAAGCTATGGATAGAGCTATGGAAGGCGGAATTGATGATGTCGGATTAGGTGTTTTGTTTGGTTTGGAATCTTATAGATATGAATTTGCAGGAATTTTGATGCACGCAGAACACTTAGAAGCAGCGTTTGGTGTTGGTCCGCATACAATAAGCGTTCCTCGTATAAGAAAAGCTGATGATATTGATCCGGATGTTTTTGATAACGGAATTGATGATGATATTTTTGCGAAAATCGTTGCATGTATTAGAATTGCGGTTCCTTATACCGGCATGATTGTTTCTACAAGAGAAAGTGCTGATTGCAGAAAACGACTTTTGGAGCTTGGAATTTCTCAAGTTTCAGGTGGTTCTAAAACAAGTGTTGGCGGATATTTCCAACCAATGCCTGAAAAAGAAGATTCAGCTCAGTTTGATGTTTCGGATAGACGACCATTGGATGTGGTTATCAAATGGCTTATGGAACTTGGTTATTTGCCTAGTTTTTGTACAGCTTGTTACAGAAACGGCAGAACCGGCGACAGATTTATGGAAATCTGTAAAGATAAGCAAATCCATAATTTCTGTCATCCGAATGCAATTTTGACATTGAAAGAGTATTTGGAAGATTATGCTTCTCCTGAAACAAAAGCGGTTGGAGAAAAACTGATATCAAAAGAACAAAAAACTCTTGAATGTCCTGAATGTGTAAAACTTAAAGTCGCAGAAGATTTAGAAAAAATCGAACAAGGTGGCAGAGATTACAATTTCTAGGTTGAAATAAGTTTTAAAATATGTTAAAATAGATATGTATTATAGCATTACGGAGTTAAGTTATTTATGAGGATTAAATTCGAAAAATTTGGAGCCTTTACTCTTGCAGAGGTTTTGGTAACACTTGGTATCATTGGTGTGGTATCTGCTATGACAGTTCCAACATTAATGCAAAATTATCAACGTCAAAGTTATGTAACTCAATTGCATAAAGTTTATAATGAGGTTAGTCAGGTTTTTTTGAGAATAAAAAATGATAATAATGCGTTGACTTTATCAGAGGCAGGTTTTAATTCTCAAGCTACAGTGAATAGTTATTTAAGAACATATTTTAAAACAGTGAATACTTGTAGTAAACTTGAGCCTCCTTGTGTTCCAAATACAGAGTATAGGAATTTGAATGGCGGCTCTGTAGCAAGTGGAG
>CALEJY010000055.1 GCA_937898445.1 uncultured Candidatus Melainabacteria bacterium
CATGTTTGATAATTTATCTAGAAGTTATGGAATAATGAGTATTCCAACATTAATTCTTTTTGATAGTGGCAGTGAAGGTAAAAAAACAATAGGTTTATTCAACTGGAGTTATGAACCAAGATGGTTTGATTTATCAGGAGAAGATTGCGGTTGGTTCACTTCAGTAAAACCAATTGTAAATGAAGAATTAAATAATTGGAAACCATCTATGGAAAAAACAATTGAATTAATCGAAAAGGAATTGTAATGTCTTTGTCAGAAATTAAAAAAGAAAATGAAATTGTTTTAAATTTTCTTAGAGCTGGAAATTTAGAAAAAGCTTTTAAAACTTACGAAAATATAAAACCTAACGTAGATGATGAAGAACTTACAAAAGAAATAGAAAACTTTAAAAAACTTTTTTTCATTGAATTAGAATCTTTAATTCAAAAATATATCAGTAATCAAAATTATTTAGAAGCAATAAAAGGTCTTGAATTTTTTACTAAACAAAATATAGACGTAGATAAATTCTTTTATAAGAAATTAGCCTTACTATATTTGAAGATTGGAGATAACCAAAATTTTATAAAAAGTTTCTCAAAATATCAAAATTTTATCTCTGAAAATGAGTTAACTTTTAATGAACTTTCCTTGTTGGCAGGTGTCTATATCAACCTTTATCATGAATCTCACATGTCTGAATATGGTCATAAAATTTTGAAATATTTGAAACTTGCTGAAAAACAAGCACCTCAAGATAAAGAAGTTAAAAGAAATATTTCATATCTTGCAAGTGAATTAAACGAGAATGAACTTGCACTTTTGTATGCTAAAAAATTAATGGAATATAAGGATGTAACACCTGATGATAAATTTCATTACGCTATCTTTAATCTAAAAAAGAAAAACCTTGAAGAATACTACAAATATTGGGATGAAAGATTTTATACTGAAGCACATAAAGGGGATTTACCAGAATTTGATAAACCAATGTGGACTTCAAATGATAAGAACTTAAATGAAAAAACATTATTAATTATGTATGAACAAGGTTTTGGCGACACAATTCTAATGGCTGGATATTTAAATAGACTAGAAAAACTATTTAAAAAAGTCATATTTGTAGTACAAGACCAACTTTGTGCATTACTAAAGGAAAATTTCTCGGGTATAGAAATTTTACCTGCAAGTAAAACCAATTTAAAACTTTTAGAATATGACTGCTGGATTTCATCAATGTCAATTCCTGTAGCCCTAAATCTACCAATTGAAGAATTATCTTTTGATTATCAGTACATTTATCCAAATAAAGAACTTTCAGAAAAGTATAAAAAAGAACTATTTAACAATGATAAATTAAAAATAGGTTTATCTTTTTCTGGAAATCAACTAATCCAAAATTGCCATGTTAGACTAAAAGATATTCCGGTTTCTGAATTTATAGCATTTGATAATTTAAAAAATGTTGAATTATATTCACTATCAAAAGACATTTCTGAAGAAAACTTTTCAGCATTTAAAAACAATAAAATTCATAACCTATCAAATTATATGAAAGATTTTTCAGATACAGCTAGTTTGATAGAAAATTGCGACATAATAATAACAGCTGACAATGTTATTTTAAACCTTGCGGGAGCTATGAATAAAACGACTATAGGACTTTTTAATTTCTTTTATAGCTCTCGCTGGTATGATTTAAACGAGGAAAACTGTGGCTGGTTTACTTCTGTAAAACCAATTGTAAATGAAGAATTGAATAACTGGAAACCATCTATTGAAAAAACTGTTAAGGACGTTGAGGCTCTCATCAAACAGCCCAAAAGTCAATAATAGCTTAAAAGGCAATTTATACTAAGAAAAATACTTTATATAAATACAATTGGGAAAAATTTATCTTTATTTTTGCACAGCTAAATTTTAGGGGTGCCATTTGGATATTAAGAAATATTAAGAAAAACCGTTCAAAAAACGCAATTTTTTAATCAAAGTTAACTTTATATAAATGTAAGAGAGAAACGAAAGAGATAGAGAAAATGACAGAATTCGGTACTTTAATCGCACAAAACAGAGATAGTTTCGAATACTTGAATAAAAATGACAGAAGAATGAGATTTAACAACTCTCAAGATCCTATCTACTTTCTTTTCGATCACGTTGAAAACAAACCAGTTTCAGTTTTAGCAAAAGAATTTGTTGAAGATACAATTTATGATATTTGCAAATTCGTTTCAAAAGTTGTAGCTTAATCAACTTAAGGAAACAAAAAAAGATTTTTTATCATCGGATAAAGGAATTGGGAAATAGGTAAAATTAAAAAAACGAGGAAAACAAAATTTTAGGAACTCAAAATGAGTTCCTTTTTTTTGCAAAAAACCATATAAATTAAAAAAAATTACACAATTTTATTTGTTTTTGATAAGATAATTGTATTAAAGAAGAAGAAGGAAGATAAGATATGCAATTAAGAATGAAAACAAACAATTGTGGCGAACTTAATTTATCAAATATCGACCAAGAAGTTACTCTTTCTGGTTGGGTTGATTGCGTTCGTGACTTAGGCGGTATGATTTTTATTGAATTAAGAGATAGAACAGGATTTTTCCAATTGGTTTCTGACCCTCAAAAAAATCCTGAAATCCATAAAGTTTTTGAAAAAATCAGAAACGAATATGTTATTACAATCAAAGGTAAAGTTACTAGAAGACCTGAAGAAACTTACAACGAAAAACTTCCAACAGGTCAAGTTGAAGTTTACCCAGAATATGTAGAAATTTTATCTGAAGCAAAACCTGTTCCATTCGTTTTAGACGATGACAGCGTTTCAGAAGACGTTAGATTGAAATATCGTTACTTAGACATTAGAAGACCTCAAATGTTTAGTAACTTGAAACTACGTCACAAAGTTGTTCAAGCTGTAAGAAATTACTTTGACAACAACGGTTTCTTAGAAGTTGAAACACCTATTCTTATTAATACAACTCCTGAAGGCGCTAGAGATTACCTTGTTCCATCACGTGTTCAACCTGGTAAATTCTATGCACTTCCTCAATCACCTCAAATCTTCAAACAATTATTGATGGTTGGTGGTGTTGAAAGATATTACCAAGTTGCAAAATGCTTCCGTGATGAAGACTTACGTGCAGACAGACAACCTGAATTCACACAAATCGACTTGGAAATGTCTTTTGTTGAACAAAAAGATATTATTGAACTTGTTGAAGGTCTTTTAGTTGAAGGTTTCAAAGCAGCAGGCGTTGAAGTTAAACCTCCATTCAAACAAATGACTTGGCAAGAAGCAATGGATAAATATGGTTCTGACAAACCAGATGTTCGTTTCGGTTTAGAATTATTCGATATCGGCGATATCATTATGGAATCAGAATTTGAAATCGTTAAGAAAACTCTTGAAGCTGGCGGTATCGTTCGTGGTATCAGAATCCCTGGTGGCGCAAGCTATTCAAGAAAAGAAATTGATGATATTACAAAATTAGCTGTATCATTCGGTGCAAAAGCATTAGCTAATATCATTTACAACGAAGACGGCACAGCAAAATCTCCTGTATTGAAATTCGTTTCAGAAGAACAAGCTAAACGTATTCAAGAAAGAGCAGGCGCTGAAGCTGGCGATATCATTTTCTTCGTTGCTGATAAACCAAAATTAGTTTATGACATTATGGGTAGATTAAGATTACATTTTGGTAAAAAATTGAACTTAATCGACGAATCTAAACACGCTCTTCTTTGGATTGTTGACTTCCCAATGTTTGAATGGTCAGACGAAGAGGAAAGATTTATGGCAATGCACCACCCATTCACATCACCTTGCTTAGATGATTTAGACAAACTTGATAACGGTGATTTAGGAAACGTTAAATCAGTTGCTTATGATATCGTTTACAACGGTACTGAATTAGGCGGTGGATCTGTTAGAATTCACTCACCAGAAGTTCAAAAGAAAATCTTCAAAGCATTAAAATTAACTGATGAAGATGTTCAAAGAAAATTCGGTTTCATGGTTAACGCATTACAATACGGTACACCACCTCACGCAGGTTTGGCAATCGGTTTAGACAGATGGATTGCTCTACTTTGCAGATGTGAATCAATCCGTGATGTAATGGCATTCCCTAAAAACTCAGCAGCAAAAGACTTGATGTGTAACGCACCAACAGAAGCTGACTACAAACAACTTAGAGAATTGTATATTAAATCAACATACAATCCTGCACAACATAAATAAAGGCTATAAGTCAATAAGGCAATAAGACGATAAGTCATCTATAGTTAAAATGACATTTTAATAATAAATCGACTTAACCGCTATAGTCTTAGCCCTTAAGGTCTAAAATAAACAATCTCTCGCCGAGATAACGCATAAAAAAAGGACTTAGTAAAAAAACTAAGTCCTTTTTGCTTATAAAGAAAATAAATATAAAATAAACATATATATCACTGCAAAAATACCCACTAGTACAAACTTTTTCCATAGTATTTTTTGCATATTAAGCAGGTAGAACATTGAACAAAAAAGTATTCCAGACAAACCAAAAACTATTATTTGTTCACCATCTTTGCCTAGTGAAAAATTACCTAAGTTGTAACAACAACTTATAAATACAATAAATAATATTACTGTTATTTGTATTAAAACTTCTTTTGATAAATTAGCCATAAGCACATTATACACCTTTTTTAGAAATATGCAAATGGCAA
>CALEJY010000056.1 GCA_937898445.1 uncultured Candidatus Melainabacteria bacterium
GGAGGGTTTCTGTGTAATATTTTATATTTCTTTGTTGAGCAAATTCTCGGCAATTTTGTTCTTCTTGTCTGCTTTCTTCGCCTCGCCAATTGTGGTTGAGATGTACGGCGACAATATCATTAGAAATTTTACTCAAAACATCTAACAGGCACATTGAATCGTATCCGCCCGAAAAAGCAACGATAAATGTGCCTGCCAAATTGTATTTATTTATAAATTTTTCTACGCAATCCTTAATCAATTAAGCCTCTTGGAATTTTTTCACTCCCTCTTTAATTTCAACCGCATCAACTCCTAATTGCTCTAAAGCTTTCATTGCAAGCGAATTAGGCTCTGTAGTCAATGCCAAAAGCATGTGTGCTGATTCAATTTTTTCTTTATGATCTTTTTTAGCAAGTTCCCACGCAGTTTCCAAAACTCTTTTTGCACGTTCGGTAAACACGATTTCTTTATCGTAATATTCGTTTCCAAAACCAATCAAGTTCTCAACAACTGCTCTCGCATCACGCATTGTAATTTCAAGCTCTGCCAAAACCTGTCCGCCAATGCCTGTTCCTTCGCCGATTATGCCTAATAAAAACATCTCTGTTCCAACAATATTTCGCCCCAATCTTCTTGCTTCTTCTTTCGCAAGTCGAAGGATAGTCAATGTTTCCGGCATTTGTTTTTCAATCGGTTTGATAATACTATGTGCCAAATCGTTTGCAGGAACTTTCATTTCCTTTAAGATATCGTAAGCAATTCCACGCTTTGTTTTCAACATCCCAAGTACAATATGTTCCGGTAAAACAACTGATGAGCCGAGTTCTTTGGCAGTTTCTAATGCCATACTCATAGCTTTGAAAGCATTTGGTGTAAAGATTATTTGTCTACCTTCGTATTCGGATTGTCTTGATTGAATATTTGCCAATTTTTCATCAAAGTTTTCACTAGTAATTCCATATTGTTCAAAGATTTTCGTTAATTCAGAATTTTTATCTTCCAAAATTGATGACAAAATCTGCTCAGTTCCCATAATTTCGTAATTTGAAGTGGAAAGTTTTGCAGCTGCTCGTTCAAAAACTTTTGAGGCAGCTTCGTTTTTGAAGATATCGTCAGTTTCTTGCGATTTATCTTCTTTTTTGCTTTTGTGTTCATCATATTCCGGATGATAAAGGCGTTTTGTTTTCTTTTGAACGAGTTTTTCTAGGAGAGATTTAGACTTGTAAATATCAAAGCCTAAATCTTCCAGAATTTTTACATTATTAGATTTTTTGTCAGTAATTACAGACAAAAACAAATGCTCATACAAAATTGTCGGATTTCCTGATTTGTTCGCCAAATCAAGTGCTTTTTTCAAAATCTCTTTATATTCATCATTGAACGGCAATGGCTGATTTTGAACAGTTTTTCCGCCGGTTAATGAAATATATTTCCCGATTTCTTCCACCAATTTTTCATGAGTAATGTCGTAAGATTTAAAGATTTTTAAAGAAATTCCTTTTGCCTCATCATACAATGCTAACAAAAGATTTTCCGGTGCAACAATTGATGCTCCGGCTAGTTTTGCGTTCTCTTGGGAGGCACTTACTACATTAATTGCTTTTTCTGTAAACTTTTCAAACAAAACTTATTCCTCGTCTTCGTCTTCCATATTTTCTACGTATGTAGCTACTTTATCAAATTCTTCATCGTCATCAATTGTTTCGAACAAGTATTCGTCACCGTCTTTAGTTAATCTCATAAGAACGACTTCATCTCCCTCTTCTTCCTCAACAGGTAAAAGAAGCGCATATTCTTGTTCGTCAACTTCTACGATATCAAACAATTCAAATTTGATTACGTTACCGTTTTCGTCAACGGTTTCAATGATTTGATCTTCATCTGCCATAATTATAATTTCCTTTCTTTTTATTTTAATCTTGATAGGTACTGTTCCAGTATAATACAAGCACTTTCAATATCAACCAGTCCTTTGTTTTTTCTGAAATCAATCTTTTTTGCACGCAAGTTTTCTTCTGCTGTGTCAGAAGTCAATCTTTCGTCTTCATAAATAATCTCATAACCTTGAATTTTAGCGGCAAAGTCTTTGCAATCTTGAGCTTGCGCCCCTTGAGTTCCATCCATATTGAAAGGAACTCCGACAACAATTTTTTTTACGTTGTTGTTTTTTGCAATATTCAAAATTTCTTCTATTGCCTTGTCTTCCGGTTGGCGAGGTACGCAAGAATGACCGTTTGATAGCATCAAAAGATAGTCGCTCAATGCAACTCCAATTCTTTTTGTTCCAATATCAAGTGCCATTACTTTGTACATTATTCTTTAACCCACATATCTTCAATCTGTTTGACTTTTGCGACATCTTCTTTTGCATAAAAATATTCATATATGCTTTTTCTCAAAATGTTCTTGAAAAGTTCTCGAATAAGTTTTTTATCATTATACAAAGAATATAAATTTTGTGCAGCTTTTTCTTCTTTTGCGTAATGTTTTAAAATTGCACAATTTAAAATTCTTTCTGTCCAAACTCGGTTTTCTTCGGGATAAAAAACTTTTTCTAAATTATTTTCAATATAATCTTCAAAATCGTCTGTTTCGATTTTTTCAATACCTCTTAAAAATTCTTCAAACTCGTCACTATAAGTGCTATTTAAGAACCAATAATCGGTAAAATCATAAGTCAAAACATTATAAAAATCTTTGTCTGAAAGTTGTGTTACTTTATAATTAAGCTTGATTGCGGCAGGCTCAATATCTGCCAAAAGATTGCGCCAACATACGTATTCATAAGGCATTTGATGTTTAGACAATTTTTCGGCTTTAATCAAAATTGTTTTTAGAACAGACGGCTCTAAATCCAATGCTCTCTGGCCTCTGTAAAACCTTTCAATGATAGTGTTACATTCAAATTTTGTTATATTATTAAACCCAAAGCAATCCTTAATTCCATGATAATCGTCGATTACAATTGCAACAAATTGAACTTTACCGCTTGATGTAATTCTTGAAACGATAACGGCTTGATTTCCGTGTCCGTCTGGGTAAGTTATGCAGAATTTGTAAGGCTTTGATCCTTTTAACAAATTTTTATAGAATATGTGTGAATTATCTTCTCTAATCCCTGCAAGCTTTAGAATTGACAAATTCTTTTTTACTGTTGGAACTAAACTTTCATCTACAAAATCAAGTGATGAATTTAGTGCGTGATATGCAAGTTGTGATTTTGAGTTTCCTAAGATTTCCAAAGCTTCTTTCCCTGCAGGTGTATCAGACATTGACAAAAACACAGGAACAAGCATATTGGCTAATTCGTCTTTTGAATAATCATTTCCTAAAGATTGCAAAAGAGTGATTTTGTCATCTTCTGATAACGAACTTAAAAAATCAAGGAAATCAATCTGAACTTCCGGATCAGCTAGTGCATTATCAAGAATTTTTTTAGTATCAGATTCTACAAGTTCATCAGGATTGTCGAGGTATTGTTCGCAATCTTCGTAAGACCAATTAGTGTCAATATCTCTCAGCAAATCCAATGCAAAAATCTTCGCTTGGTTTGATGCCATTGAGTTTTTGATAATGCTCCACAATTTTTCAGACAACTCTTTTGTATCGCAATATCTTAGCAAAAGGAATTTTAAAAGTGGCGCATTCAATTGTTTGCTATTGATTTCTTTTAACAATAACTTGATAATTATTGATTTATCTTCCTGCGCATCAAGCATGCGATAATGAACTTCATAGTTTTCAAAATCGCTAATACCTTTTAATTCTTCAAAAATTCTGGCAATTTCTGCTTTAATCTCAAACGGATTAAGCTCAAATTCATTCATCATTAGCGAGCTTTCCCCCAAAAGGCATCCAAAATTGCCTGAGCTTCAGCAGACGGCATTCTATCGTTCAAAATTAAATATTGTACTGCAATCATGGCGCATTCTGAGCAAATATTAACTCCAGGTCCTTGAACCATTTTTAATACTTGTGTATTTGGTCGACCGCAAAAGCTGCAATAAACAAGTTCGTCATGGCTTTCTTTATGCTCATGATGTGTATGTTCTGTGGCTTTTTCTCTTTTTGCTCCTAATTTAATAACCTTATCTTCAGACATTTTTCTTACCTCACAAATTCATATTTGTAACTTTTATGTATAAAATTTGCCAAATATTTAAACTTATTTTATAATAAAAATTACAAATAATTTTATGAGGTTGATTATAGCATGAAAAAAGCTTTTTTACTAGCTAGTATATTGTTTATTTCTGTAATATCTACGGCATGTATTAATAACTTTGCAGTGCAGGAACTTAACAATAAAGCAAAAGATTTTATGGATAAGGGAGATTATGTTTCAGCGATTGAACGTTTGAAATCAAGTGTAGATTTAGACGGTAGCGTTTTTGAAACTCAATATAACTTGGCGGTTGCTTATACAAAAGCAGAAGATTATACAAATGCAATAAAAACTTATGCAGCAGCTATCAAACTAAATCCTGATTTTGCGGATGCTTATTATTCATTAGCCGTTTGTGAAGAAAATCTGGCAAAAGATATTATTTCAGGCGCAGTTAAAGTAAATGATGATGGGTCAGTTGAAAAAGTTGAAGTAACAGATGATACAACAGAAGAAACAAAAGTTGTTTTGTCAGACAAAGCAAAAGAAACATTAGAAAAACTTTTGAATGATGCAGTTTCTGATTACGGTTTGTATCAAGACAAAAGCAACGAAACTGAT
>CALEJY010000057.1 GCA_937898445.1 uncultured Candidatus Melainabacteria bacterium
CTTTTTCCTTCGTTATAAATAATCTAACACTTTCAGTATACTACAAATATAAAATATTACAAAATATTGATTTTTTTAAATTTTTTTTAATATTTGTATATTTATCTTAATTTATTTTACGAAAAATTGCAAGTCTTTTTCGAAAAATTTTCTAAATTTTTTCAAAAAATATAGTCAAAAGTGTGATGGACTACTTCATAGTCATATTGGTAAAATGTAGCTTTAATATAAATACGATGAATAATAACGATACAAATTACCATAATATTATTGCTCAAAACCTTAAAAAGCTAAGAATTTCAAGCAAGCTTTCTCAAGAAAAATTTGCAGAAAAACTAAACTGCTCAAGAGAATTTATCAGCAGAGTAGAAAATTTCCACGAAAGACTAAGCTTAAACATGCTTTTGCAAATCGCAGAAATTTTTAAAGTTAATCCGAGTAATTTCTTTAAACAACCTTAGCAATAATTGATTTGAATTTTTCCAAATCTTCTGCAGTATCAATTCCAACAGGCACAAAATCTACAACAGATGTTTTGATGCGCATTCCGTTTTGCAATGCTCTCAATTGTTCTAGACTTTCAGCCATTTCATAAGATGTTTGTGTCATTTCTGTCATCTTAATAAGAGCTTCTCTCTTATATCCATAAATTCCCAAATGACCAAAGAAATCGGCTTTTCCGGCATTTCTTTCATAAGGGATTTTTGAACGAGAAAAGTACATTGCAAAACCGTTGCAATCAACAATACACTTAACCAAGTTCGGGTTTTCAGCTTCTTGCGGTGTAATTTTTCTAATTAAAGTGGAAATATCAGCTGTTTCATCAAATTTTACATTTTTAGCTACTTCATCAATACTTTCAGGTTTAATCAACGGCTCATCACCTTGAAGATTAACAATATAAGCAATTTCGGGATGACGCATAACAACCTCTTTAATCCTATCCGAGCCACATTTATGTTCAGTTGAAGTCATTTCAACATTACCGCCGAATTTTTTAACTGCATTAAAAATCCTCTCATCATCAGTTGCAACAATAATCAGATCAGCAAGTTTAGCCTGTTGTGCTTTTTCATAAACCCATTGAATAATAGGTTTACCTGCAACTTCAATTAATGGTTTACCTTCCAATCTGCTTGAGCCGTAACGTGCTGGAATAATTATTGCTGTTTTAGACATTTTTCACACTCCTTTATATAATTCTTTAAATATTCACAATCTTTTTTATTTATTAAAAACTGTAAAGAACAAATTTTTGAAAAAACAATCAAATCCGTTCTAGGTTTTGTAATTCTTTTCCACAAAATTTCTTCATAACTTTCAGTATTAAGAAAAGAAATATATTTTGTATTAAAATCATTTATCAACAATGCTTTACCACAACATTCCAAAACAAAAAATTTTTGAAAAACTAACAATTTTACAGAAATACTTTGCTGATAATCTGTTCCATAACATTTTTTTTCATTTCCAAATCGAATTAATGTTAACCCAATCGTTTTAACAGGTTTACCTATATCCTTTACTAACATTGAATAATTATTAGGAAAATGCTTACCAATAATAATTCGAGTAATAATGTAAAAAACAAGATTAAAAACCAAAATCAAAATTAGAATAAATCCAACACTAAGCATTAGATATATTAACTCAAAAGGAATGTTCATGCTTTCTTTCTCACAACAAAAGAAGTCCATTGATCTTGATGAATTTCTTCTATAATTTCTAAATTCTCTCTTTTTATTGCCTCTAAAACAACAGGCTTCTTTTCATCCAAAATACCTGAAAGTGACATCAAAGCAACGCTTTTCATAATATTTTTTAAATCACCCATTATTTCAGCCAAAACATTGTGTAAAATATTTGCCATAACAAAATCGAATTTTTCATTTATTTTATCTGCAGTGTTGAGTTCAAAATAGCAACCTTCACCATTGTTAGGCAAATTCTTTCTTGCGTTTTCTTTTGCAACATCAATAACATCTTCATCAATATCACAACCATAAACAGAAGATGCACCAAATTTTTTTGCACAAATAGACAAAATCCCTGACCCCATACCAATATCAGCAACTTTGTCACCTTTTTTCATATATTTTTCAAGAGCTTTCATACAAAGTTGAGTTGTCTGATGAGTACCGGTTCCAAAAGCACATCCGGGTTCTAAACGAATAACGACTTCATTTTCTTTGTCATTATATTCCAACCAATCAGGAACGATTACAATTCTATCCGTAACCCTTGTTATATCCCATTTTTCTTTCCATTTTTTAGACCAATCTTCGTTTGGTTTATTAGATATAACATATTCCCAACTACCTAATTCATCATCAGAAAAACCTCGAGATTTCAACAAATCACGTTCATTTTTTAGAATTTCTGACAAATTTTCAGGTTTAGTCGTCAAAAAGACTTTCAATGTTCCTTCTGTTGTAGAAATCATTTCCAAATCTTTATAAGCTTCTTCTGCAAGAACTACGCCTTCGCACGGAAGATTTTCAAAACAAAAATCAGAGATAATATCTTCCATATCAGGGTTAATTTTTATCTGCAATTCATAGTAATCAGTTCGTTTTTCTGCCATTTTTAAACTAACCTTCTAAAAACGCACCCATTTTTCTGAATTTTTGATAACGTTGTTCTTTCAAGTCTTCAACTGACAATTTTGACAATTCATCAATGCTATCCAAAATTGTTTTCTTCATATTAGCTGAAACTTCTTCATAATTTGTATGCGCACCACCAACAGGTTCTTTAATTTCGCCATCAATGATATCGAACTTCATCAAATCTTTTGCAGTGATTTTCAAAGCATCAGCGGCATCAGCAGCTTTTGTTGCATCTCTCCACAAAATTGAAGCACAACCTTCAGGAGAAATAACTGTATAATAAGCATGTTCTAGCAAGAATACTTTATCAGCTACTGCCAAACCTAATGCACCACCTGAGCAGCCTTCACCTGTAATAATAGCGATTACCGGGACATTCAATTTTGCCATTTCTCTAAGGTTAACCGCAATAGCACCACCTTGATTAGTTTCTTCAGCACTAATTCCAGGATATGCGCCCGGTGTGTCAATCAATGTTACAATCGGAATATTGAATTTGCTTGCGTGTTTGAACAATCTCAATGCTTTTCTATAACCTTGAGGTTGAGGCATGCCGAAGTTATATTCCAAATTTTCTTTTGTTGACTTGCCTTTCATAGTTCCGATAATCATAACAGGGCGACCGTCAATTTTAGCCAAACCGCCGATTATAGCTCTGTCATCCATACCTTCTCTATCGCCGTGAAGTTCAACAAAATCTTCACAAATATTATTTACATAATCTAAGAAATTTGGGCGTTCAGGGTGTCTTGCGATTTGAAGTTTTTGAGAAGGTTTCAAATTAGAATACAATTCTTTTCTGCAATCTTCTGCCTGTTGTTCAAAAGTTTCAATTTCTTTATTAAAATCCATGCCTGACTCCAAACTTATCTTTCTTAGTTCTTCAATTTTTTCTTGAATTTCCATAATGGGTTTTTCAAAATCTAAAACTGCACTCATTATTTTACCCCCTTATGTGCTTCTAAAATCTTAGCCAAAGTATCACGCAAATCCTTACGAGCAGAAACAACGTCAACTTGACCATATTTCAACAAGTATTCTGCAGTTTGGAAATCTGACGGCAATTTCTGTCTGATTGTCTGTTCAATAACACGACGACCTGCAAAACCAATTCTTGCACCTTGTTCAGCAACAATAATATCGCCTAACATACCAAAACTTGCAGTAATACCACCGAATGTCGGCTCTGTCAAAAGGTTGATATATAAAAGACCTTCGTCATCAAGTTTTGAAACAGCACAAGATGTCTTAGCCATTTGCATCAAACTCAATGCACTTTCTTGCATTCTTGCTCCACCAGATGATGTGATTGCAAGAACAGGTAGACGAAGTTCAATAGCTTTTTCAATTATACGTGTAACTTTTTCTCCAACTACACTTCCCATTGAACCGCCCATAAAATCAAAATCCATAACCGCAGTTGCTAATTTGTTTCCTTTAATAGTCGCAATACCAGTAATTACGGCATCATTCAAACCTGTTTTTTTCTGAGCTTTTTCAAGTCTGTTTTTATAACTTTCTGTATCAGTAAATTCTAACGGGTCTGTTGGTCTTACATCCGTAAACAACTCCTCAAAAGAGTTTTCGTCAAATAATTGCTTAATACGTTTTCTCGCATTTATTCTAAAATGGTAGTCACAAACAGGGCATACCATATCGTTCTTTTCTAAATCTTCTTTCAAAAGCTGAGCATCACAATGAACACATTTAACCCACAAATTAGGGTCCATATCCAATTCTACTCTGCCTTCAAGCTCACGACGTTGAATTTGAGCTTGTTTACGTTTTTCAAACCAATCTTGAACTGTCATATTTTATATATCCCTTAATCATCAACTTATAGTACAATAATAATTATACAACCAAAAAATTTAATAGCAAATTTTTACATTTATGAGGTTTACAATTCACATCATGAAAATATCAAACACTAACCAATATAGCGCAAATCCACAACATAATTCAATATCATTTGAAGCATTAAAATTCAAAAAAGTAAACAATTATATTAATATATTTGAAGATTTTCCTATTAAACTAAAATACGGAAACTTGACAGAAGATTGTTTTGTTAGAGCAAATACCGACACAAAACGATTTTATGTCGATGTCGAGAACAAAGAAGGCAGACATCTCGGAATAAGTACAAGTAATACCATAAAAGACAAAAGTGTTTTATACAATAGCATTATACAAAACCTTCATCAAGATTGCAATATTCAAGGAGTAGGTTCAACTATGCGCTTAGGGCAAATTATAATTTTGCTTGAAAACCCTAAAATAAACAAAATAAAACTTTTTTCAATGGGAGATGCAGTATTTTTCCACTCAAAATTTAAGTTTAAACCAGCAATTACAGATAAAGAAGAACTAACAAAAAAACTTGAAGACATTCTTGTTCATTCAAATGATGAAAGATTTTCTAAAAACGTTGAAGATGTAAAAAATTTATTATCTAATGATAATCAATCCAAAAAATATTACCTAAAAAATGGTAATGAAATTTTAAAACAATATCTACAAAATGTAGTAAAAAATAACCTCCATAAAGATCCAAAATTCAAGATATATTCAGGTTTTGATATGGAACTAACTAAAAAGGATATTCTAGATAACCAAGATTTTTACAATAATCTGTTCAATAAATTCGGAATTGATTACCAAATCAATACTTAGGTCTGTTATTAAAGAACTTTTTCATATCTTCTGATATCTGAACATTTTGCAAAGCCATGTGATATTTCCTAAGATTTGCTAACGTTTCTTGTTCTTCTAACAAATCCCGTTTTGGCATTTTTATTGAAGATTTTACTTTTTCAAACTCTGTTGGAGATTTTCTATCAATAAATTTTGCAATAATTTCATCAATATTACTTCCGCCAATACCGTATTTTGCAGAAACTTCCGCAGTATCAGCCCCTTGAGGAAGTGTATAAAGCCAATTAACTGTTAATCTGTCACCTTGCGAAATCGTATTAATACCTTTTTGGTGCGGAGTGTACATAATATCAGCAGGATTGTGGCTATGTCCTAAACCGATAGCATGCCCTATTTCATGCAAAATCGTATGATAAACTTCCCCCTCATCCATATAATCGGCGTGAACCAATCCTTCTGTCAAACCAATTGCAACTTCTGCACCATATAATCTGTTAGATCCGTCAAAATTAAAATAACAATGTCCGAGAGCCTTTCTCTCAACTCTTTTCCAATCTATATTAACATTAGATTCCAACAAATTATTAACAATCTTAAAAGCTACCCTCCCCTTTGTTGCACTTTGCCATTCATTCAAAGCTCGAACAACCATATCACGGTATTTGTACTCCTGACCTTGTTTTGAATAAAACTTCATAGGCGCAATATAGACATTTAACGGCATAAATGTCCAACGCATAATCCGCCCGTTTTTTAAAGATTCCGCAACATAGGTATATTTTTTCATATTTTTATTATATAATAAATTTCGGTAAAAACCAATTGTGTTACAATAAGAGTACACGGGATATATTATAATTAGACTTAGGAGAGAAAACTTATGAACATTATGCAAATGATGAAACAAGCTCAAGGCATACAAAAAAGATTGAAAGATACTCAACAAGAACTTGCTAACCTTGAAATCACCGGTGAAGCTGCAAATGGTGCAGTAAAAGTTATCTGCGATGGTCAAGGCAAATTCAAATCTATTAAATTGACTGCAGAAGCAATTGATCCTGAAAATCCTTCAGCAGTTGATTCTGACACAGTAGAAATGCTTGAAGACATTATTTCTTCTGCTATTAAACAAGCAAGCGACAAAGCTTCAAAAGCTATGGAAGACAAAATGAAAGCCGTTACAGGCGGACTTAACATTCCGGGACTAAATTTCTAATGATTTACCCAAAATCAATAGCATCATTAATAGAGCATTTTCAAAAATTTCCGTCAGTAGGACCGAAATCAGCTCAAAGAATGGCATTTTATTTACTTAGAATGCCAAAATCTGAGGTGGAAAAATTTGCACAAAGTATGCTTGATGCGAAAGAAAATACTAAAACATGCGAAATTTGTTTTAATCTTTCTGCAACAAGCCCTTGTGAAATCTGCACATCTTCTCAAAGAGATAAATCAACAATTTGTGTTGTCGCAGAAACCAAAGATTTGATAGCTATTGAAAAAACCAATGAATACAAAGGGTTGTATCACGTATTGCAAGGATTAATCTCGCCAATGGATGGAATTGGAGCTGATGATATCAGAATAAAAGAACTCCTAAACCGTCTTACAGATGAAAACGTAAAAGAGGTTATCCTTGCACTAAGCCCTTCTGTAGAAGGCGAAGCTACAAGCCTCTATCTAAACAAACTTATTAAACCGTTCGGCATAAAAATTTCTCGAATAGCATTCGGACTTCCGGTCGGCGCAGATTTGGAATACGCCGACGAAATCACGATTGCAAAAGCCATTGAAGGCAGACGAGAACTCTAATAAGTCATCTGCCAATTATCGTTCAATATCTTACCAAAGCATCCATAAACATTGTCACCGGTAGCCCCATTACATCCGGCAGTAAATGCTGTATTTCTATCAGCCTCTGAAACCGGAGCAGAAGTTCCGTTTTCATCAACCGTTCCGTCACTATAAATTGACAATGTAAACAAATCACGACCTAAAATATTTGGGCCTTTTTTGCCGTTTACGTCAACTTGAACATGGCAAATTCTATTTCCACTCACTGTGTAATTAAATCTCACAGAAGCTCCACTTGCTAATACGTAAGATGTTCTAACATCATAAACTGTTTCTGTTAGAGCAACACCTGACATCTTTTTATAACTTGTTGTTGCAGGGAAACACGGAGTTAATGAATTATCACATTTTTGAACTGTTTTAAAATATTGTGGAACCATTGCATCCCATGCAGCTTGCGAAGTCAATCCTGCTTCTCTTAAATTCAATGCGTTTCTGTCATTTTGATATTGCACCATAGCTTGGCTAACTTCATTATAAACCTTATGCAATTGAGTTACATAATTCTGCATTAATGTTGGAACAGTCATAGCTGAAACAACACCGATGATGCCGAGTGTAACCAAGACTTCAGCCAAAGTAAAACCTTTATTAAATCTCATATATCCTTAACTCCTATAAAAAAATCGTATTACATTTCAATTATAACATATTGTTTTCTATTTTTCAACATCAGAGCAATTGCATTTATCAAAAAATTAGGCTAATATTTTTGTATGCAAAAAGAAAAAATTCTTAAAATTAACAATCTGTTTGTAGAATATCAGACCACCAAAGGAGCTTTGGGTGGCAAAAAAACTATCCATGCCGTTAATGGGGTTAGTTTAGATATCAATAAGGGAGAAATCCTTGCAATCGCAGGGGAATCCGGTTGTGGCAAATCAACTCTTGCAAAATCATTAATTTCTCTTGAACCTGCAAAATCAGGAGAAATAATCTTTGAAGACAAAAATATTTTATCTTTCAACAAAAAAGATTTAAAAGAGTTTAGAAAACACGCACAAATGATTTTCCAAAATCCTTACGCAAGCCTTAACCCGAAAATGAAAATCTTCGATATTTTGAAAGAACCGCTTGAAATAAACACTAATCTTTCGAAACAAGAAATTGAAAAAATTGTAAGAGAAAAAATCAAACTTGTTGGCTTGGAAGAAAGTTGTTTAGACTTGTATCCACACGAATTTTCAGGCGGACAAAGACAAAGAATTGCTATAGCCAGAGCGTTAGTGCTTAATCCTGAATTTATTCTTGCAGATGAGCCTGTTAGTGCGCTAGATGTAAGTATTCAGGCACAGGTTATTAACTTAATAAAAGAATTAAAAGACAAATACAATTTGACATTTTTATTAATTACGCACGATATGAGCGTAATCGAATATCTTGCTGACAGAGTTGCGATTATGTATTTGGGAGAAATTGTTGAAATCGGTGATACAAAAGAGATTTTTTCTAATCCATATCATCCGTACACAAAAGCGTTATTAAATTCAGTTCCACAAATCAACAAAACTGATAAAAAAGTAACACTAAAAGGTGATTTACCATCTCCTGCAGATTTGCCAAATGGTTGTAAGTTCCACACAAGATGTCCTTATGTTATGGAGAAATGCAAAACTTGTGTTCCACAAGAAAAAGGCGCAACGCACAAAGTTAAATGTTTTCTTTATGAATAATGAAATCTCCACTTGCGAAGAATATTCTTAAATGCTATAATCAGCTTATGGATAGAAAAATTATTACAACTAACAGAAAAGCGTTTCACGATTTTACAATCTTAGAAAAATTCGTTGCGGGCATTGTTTTGACCGGAACAGAAATTAAATCTATCAGAAAAAACGCAATTAATTTGAAAGATAGTTTTTGCAAAATCGAGGATAATGAAATTTTTCTATACAAATGTCACATTTCTCCTTATGAACAGGGAAATCGATTTAACCACGATGCAGAACGTACAAGAAAACTCTTGATGACTAAAAAAGAAATTCTAAAAATCCAAAACAAAGTAAAACAAGACAGTTTTACAATTGTTCCATTGGAAGTCTTTTTGTCACACGGTTTTGCAAAAGTAGAAATCGGTTTGGCTAAAGGTAAAAAGCTTCACGACAAACGAGAAGACATTGCAAGAAAAGACCAAAAACGAGAAATGGATAGAGCATCCAAAATCAGATACTAATTTTTATGGAGTTAATATGAAAGTCGTTATAATTGGGAAAGGGGAAATGCTTTCTAATTTGATAGAAGGCACATTATCGGCAGGATGTGAAATAGTTGGAATTTTGCGCTACGAAAAAACTGTAATGCCGCCACTTTTGTTAAAACTGCGTGACTTTTTCAAAACCTCTTATGATGTAACTCTTATCAAAGAAAAAAATTTACACGAAATCAATTGCAAATCAGCCAATTCAAAAGAATTTCAGAATGAATTGATAAAATTAAATGCTGATATTTTGCTTGTTGGAACTTGGAGAGAAAAGCTAAAAAAAGAAATCATTGATACTCCGACAATCGCATCAGTAAACGTGCATCCGTCTTTTTTGCCAAAATACAGAGGACCAAATCCTTATTTGCAAACGATTTTACATAATGAAAAGAAATCGGGAGTAACCTTCCATCTTATTGACGAAAATTTTGACAGAGGCGCAATTCTTACCCAAAAAGAAATTGAAATTCTACCTGATGATACCTCAAAGGAATTGAAAGACAGAACGGTTTATCAAGCAAGGTTGTTGTGTTCAGAAATCCTATCAAAACTGGGCGAAGGTTTGATAATTCCTGTTCCACAAAACGAAAAAGAGGCGACATATTTTCCAAATATTAAACCGATTGATATGATGCTTGATTTTGAAAAAGAAACCGCCGAACAAATTCAATCCCGCATAAAGGCTTTTCATCCGTGGTTACCTTGCTATGTAACTTATAAGACAAAATATTTTATTCCAAATCCGTATAAATTAAAAATCTTAGATAAAGAATACACACAAAAAATTCTTGAAAAATCAAATATCAAAGATCCAAAAATTGGCGATATTATATGCACACACTACAAATCACGAACAATCATTGTAATGTGTCAGAATGGCAAATCCCTAAAAATGGTTGGCACACAATTATATGGATTTTTCAACAAACCTTTTACAAAAATGTTTATCAAAAACATTCTAAAATAAAAAAAAGAACCTCTTTTCAATTATGTTAAGAGGCTCTTTTTTATTAAAAAAATTATCTAATATGTCATTTGCCAATTGTCATTTAAGATTTTTCCGAAACAACCAAGAAAGCGAGAACTTGATGAACATTTAGAAGAGTAATTACTTTCTCTTGTTGCAACGGCATTTGCAGGCAAAGAACATTGCTTCATTGTATCACAAGCAGGAACTACTCCTTCTTCATCTATTGTTCCATCTTCAAAATATGCCAAAAAGAAGGCATCTCTACCAGCAATATTTGGGCCTTTCATTCCATTGGTATCAACAAATATATGACTCCATTTTACACCATTCGTAGCTCCATGCGAAGCAAAAGACTCTATACAAATAGTAGCACCACTTGCTAATACACCACAATCAACATTTCCCCACCAGGTTTTCACATTTTCAATT
>CALEJY010000058.1 GCA_937898445.1 uncultured Candidatus Melainabacteria bacterium
AGAACCGTGTCCCATAGGTCCTCTTGAGAAGTTCCATCTTTTTACTGTACCTTGAAAACCTTTACCGATTGATTTACCAGTTACATCAACTTTTTCTACGTTATCAAGAACTGACAACTCGATTTTGTCACCAACTTTGTAGTCAGCAGGATTGTCAACTCTAAATTCTTGTAGATGTCTAAAGTTTTCAAGATTGTTCTTTTTGAAGTGTCCTTTTTCTGGTTTGTTTATATGTTTATCTTTTACTTCACCGAATCCTAATTGTACTGCATTGTAACCATCAGTTTCAACTGTTTTTACTTGAGTAACAACAATCGGATCAACCTTGATTACAGTTACAGGAATTGCCAAACCTTGTTCGTCAAAGATTTGTGTCATTCCAAGTTTTTTACCTATTACACCTAGTGTCATTTTTTACCTTTCTAGCTCACCCTACTTGGTGCAGACACTTTTCTGCCCCTGTTTCGGGATTGCATTTTTCTCTTGCGAGCGCTACTTCTTTACCTTTTTCGGGATTTACACCCGACACGCACCAAACGTGTGTAGTTCACATTACATGCATAATGCTTATTTAATTTTCAATAAAAGTAAATTATAATTTTACTTCGATATCTACACCAGCTGGAAGATCAAGTCTACCTAGCTCTTCAACTGTTTGTTGTGTTGGTTCGTATATATCAATAATACGTTTGTGAGTTCTCATTTCGAAATGTTCACGAGATTTTTTATCTACGTGTGGTGAACGCAAAACGCAATATATACGTCTTTTTGTAGGTAAAGGAATAGGTCCGGCTACTTTAGCTTCAGTTCTTTTTGCTGTTTCTACGATTTTGTCAGAAGATACGTCGATTAATTTATGATCGTATGCCTTCAAACAAACTCTGATTCTTTGTCTAGTTGTGGTTGCCATTTGCATTCCTTTTTCTTTTTTATTATGTAATACACCGCTTGAAATCGCTATTCTACAAATATTTCGGATATTAGTAAATACTTTATTCCAAGCATAACAATGGTAAAACAAACATAATATACTGTCAACACGACTGATTTATTTTTGTATATAATTTGTTACAATATTTTCAAAAATTTTTAAATTTTTAATAAAATTGTTACATTTCGCAATATTTTTCAAGCAAAAAAAAGAAGGAACCTCATAAAAAATTCCTTCTTTTTATTTCAAAATGATTTTAAGTTATCTTTTTTTACAACTTACCAAGGATAATCTTTTTTAATTTCCCAACCGTCAAACATTATCAATGCTCCACAATAAGCTCCAGCAGTTTTCAAACTACTATTTTTTTTACAAGCATAATTAGAACCATCCAACAAACTCGCCCTGTCTTTTATCGCCTCGCATGATGCTCCCAACGGAAAAAATCCAACACGATTTAATGTCCCTTCAGGACAAGCATTACTTGTTGTTTGAGAAAATGTCAAATACAAAACAAAAATATCTTTTCCAATTGTATTAGGTTTCTTTAATCCATTTATATCAACCCAAAACCAACCTCCCGTACCATGCAACCAATAATAAACAGTATATCCAGAAGCAGCGATAAAAGAAGCTCTTGCCCCATTTTTAGGATTATCATACAAAGGCTCAACTCCACCTAATGAAAGAACATTGTCTGCCCAGCATTCATTGGAAGAAGGAATACAGCTTTTCAAAATTTTTATATTAGGAAATAAATAATTACTTGAAAAATCTTCTATTTGCTCTTGTAGATTTCCATCCAAACTCCATCCTTCAATTGTTCCATAATCTTTTTCAGAAACCTTTATTGCCTGATACAACTCTGAATATGCCTTTTTTAATTGAGTTACCGTTTGCTTTTTCTGATAATTCACAATCAAACTGGGCATTGTCATTGCTGCAACAACTCCAATTATACCCAACGTAATTAACACTTCTGCCAAAGTAAACGCTACTTTTCTATTGTTGTCACAAGTGACTACGTGAGTATCACCTTCAGCTAAAGTAAAAGCAGTTTGCTTTGTCGAAATACTAAAAACCTTTTTCATATATTCTCCTTTTCTATATGGGTTATGACATGCTCCATTTTTATTCCGATTGTATGGGAAAATGAAAAGGATGTCAAATCACACAGAAAAGCTAAAATTATTAGGATTGCAAATAAAAAAATTGAGAAAAGCTAAAGGGTTTTCTCAATTAAATTTGTCTGTCAAATTAGGTATCACACGAGAACACCTATCTAAAATTGAACGAGGAGTTGCATATCCGAGCGTAAAAATTTTATTTGATATAATTGACATCTTAAACACTGATTTTAAAGATTTAGCAAATTTTGATAATCAATCAAAATAAAAAAAGAGCCTTATAATAGGCTCTTTTTAGTTTGTTTTATATAAAGTTATTTATTCTTCATCTTTATCGTCATCATCTGCTTCTTCTTCTGTTTCATCCTCAGAATAATCATCATCTGACATATCATCATCTAAAGACTCTGCATCCAAGATAATTTCAGTTTCTTCAACCTCAACTTCTTCCGGTACATCTTCATCATCTTCAGCTTCTTCCTCAGCTTTTTTAGCATCTTCTTTAGCCAAAGCTTCTTTGATTTCTTCTTCATCTTTAGCTCTGATTACCGGGATTGAAAGCATCAAAGCAACTTGATCTCCATCTTGTTCAAGGTTAAGCTCAAGAGCTTCTTTGTCCATTTCAACGTATTTAGAAAGAAGTTCAACCATTTCTTTGCGCATGCGTTCCATCAATTCAGGAGTTAAATTAGTTCTATCCTGCATCAAAACTACACGCAATCTATTGCAAGCCGTATCTTTTGAATGTTCTGTTTCTTCTTGTTCAGTTTGACGAAAAAAACCTAAGACTTTATTATATAAATTTTGTAATATCATCTTATTTCTCCTTTCCTGTTAAACCAGAGAAGAATTTCTTGATTTTAGCCATAACACCTTTTGGTTCATCTAAATCCAAGAAAGGAACATCTTCACCAATAATTCTTCTTGCAACATTGTTGTAAGCTCTACCCGCCAATGATTTTTCGTCATTTACAATCGGTTCACCTTTGTTTGTGGAAACGATAATTCCTGTATCTTCAGGAATTATACCAATCAATTCAGCTGAAAGAATATCAACAACTTCATCAACACTAACCATATCTTTTGATTCAATTAGGTTTGGTCTAACCCTGTTCAAAAGCAATTTGTAAGATTTAATTTCTTCTTTTGATTCCAAAAGACCGATAATTCTATCAGCGTCACGAATTGCAGACATTTCTGGTGTTGTAACAACAATTGCTTCTGATGCACCTGCAACTGCGTTTTGGAAACCTTGCTCAATACCTGCAGGACAGTCTACAAGAATAAAATCAAAATCTTTTTTAAGTTTTTCGCAAATATCTTTCAACTGTTCTTCTGTAACCGCAGTTTTATCTCTGGTTTGTGCAGCTGCTAAAAGACAAAGGTTAGGATTTTTCTTATCTTTTACCAATGCTTGTTTAAGTTTACAACGTTCTTCAACAACATCTACAATAGTGTAAACAATTCTGTTTTCTAAACCAAGTAGTAAGTCTAAGTTTCTCAATCCGAGATCAGTATCAATCATTACAACTTTTTTGCCGGCTTTAGCTAAAGCTGTACCGATATTCGCATTAGTTGTAGTTTTGCCTACTCCACCTTTACCGGATGTTATTACAATAACTCTACCGCTCATTATTTCTCCTTTTTATGATTCGTGTATTTTATGTATTATAATTTGTTTTTTATAAATGCAAGCTTCTTCCGGAACAAAAGTATCCGTTTTTTGAATATACGGAATATTAATATTATCCGGTCTTCTTGCAAATGTATCAGCAATTCTCAATTGAATTGCGTTCATTTTCAATGCTCTGATTTTTGCATATTGATTGCCTGCAGATCCAGCATGAGCAATACCACCCAAAATACCCCAAACAGTAATATCACCTTTGGCAATAATTTCAGATCCCGGATTTGCATCACCAATAATTACAATGTTTCCGTCAGAAGATATACTTTGTCCTGAACGCAAAGTTCTTTGAATGTAAAGAGTTGGAAGTTTTTCGGTTTCTCTTAATGATTTTCTCAAATCGTCAAGATTATAATCAATATCTTCAATATCTTCGCCTTCAATTTTATTTGCATCTTCCAATTTTGCATTGAAATCGTCAAATTCTTCTTTCAAATCGGTTGTTTCTACTGTCTCAACCGGTTCTTCAACTTTTTCAACTTCTTCTTTTGTTTCTTCCTGTTTTGTTTCTTCAAGTGGTTCAACAACAGGTGTATCAATAGTTTCCATCTGATTTTGAGGGTCAATGCTTTCCGGTTTAATTTCTTCTATCGGTTGAACCGGTTCTGCCGGAACATCTTTTTTAAGAACTTTCAAATCATTTTCTTGTGCAAAAGTTTTGATTTCAGTGGTTTCATCACCAAAAATCTTATCCAATGCTTTTTCTAATTCTTTGTTAACTTTTTCTTGATCCGCATTAAATTCCGGAGTTGGAACTTTGTTTTCAAGAATAGAAACGTTAATTCCTAATTCTTCTGCTGATTTTGCAGTAACATCAGAACTTGTTGTAATAAATTCTATTTCAGAATCCATAGATTCAACAAGCGCCTTAATACTTGTCAACTCTGTAGTTGTCAAATTAACCCCACCTAATTTTAGGCAGACATTTTTACTCTGAGCGTCAGGCAAGTCCAAAACTCTGCTTAATTCATAAATAATTTCAGAGGTTTTTTGGGCATTGCTAACGTCAACAATAAAACCATTTTCAATGTATCCCTTATCCATTGCTAATCCTTCCGCAAATGTTTCACCTATTCCATGACAATACATGAAACATCGCAGAACATCAACGAATTATGTCGAAATGTAATATTTTACCTAAAATTAAAAACTATACAGTAGCTCTTTCGATTGAATTAGCGTGCTTATTAACCTCTTGCGCCCATAGATAATTTGTACCGTTTCTATCAGTCGGGTCTGATGGAGGACAATATTTTGAGTTAATTTGAGATAAAGTAGTCAAACCTTGATTTACATATTTGCGTTTAATCAAACTGCCCATGTAATCAATACATTCGGCTACTGAATTAAATGTTCTAAATTTTGTAGAACCTGCAATTCTTACTCCGCCAATATTATTTTTAGTTTTAGCTAATCTGCTTTTTCCGTTCCCTGATTCGTGAATACAAATTCCAGCCAAAACAGATGCACTAATCCCATATTTCTTTTGAGCATTCAAGAAAGCTTGTCCTTGCCCTTCTAGAACTCCTTTTCCTTTCAAATACTTATTCAAATCTTCCGCAGTGCCAGTATATAATTCTGTTGCATTTTTATTATATTTATTACTTGTTTTTTGAGTTTTTTGTCCTTTTTTAGTTGTTGAGGCTGAATTTGTCGGATTTGTATTATTATTTAAAATAGAAGATGTCAAACTTCCAAAATTATTTGTATATTTGTTCAACAAATTCATTTGTTCAAACATAGCCGGCAATCCAAAATTCATCATCGGGTTATACATTGGCATTGAATAATTTGCCATAGAAAATATATTTCCACCCATAGACGGCATTGAATAACCTGACATCATTGAGAAAGGTGAAAATGTTGGCATTGAAAAACTAGGAAATGAAAACATTTGTGGCATAGAGAATAAAGAGTTCATCATCCCAAATTGAAACATAGGATTAAATGAATTGCAGCCACAACCACCCATAAAAGGATTTATCCCCATCGGTGTCATATATATATTGTTAAAACTAACTGCATTAAACATTTTATATAATTATCCCTAATTTATTCCCCGTATATATATAAAGTATTTGTTTTTGAGAAAATTGATTAAATTACAGATACATGTTAAATTTTGTTAATAAAAATAAACTATTAACTTATGTAAAATTTTATTTTTATTATATTATTGATTACAGGGACAGAGAATTTATGATTTTTAACGAAACAAAAACACACGAAATTACAGTCGACGTTGTTATTATGACGATGAAGTATGATGCTTTGCACGTATTGCTTGTAAAACGTACGACAGAACCGTTCAAAGACAAGTGGGCTATTCCTGGTGGATACGTAAGATTATCCGAAAACCTTGACCAAGCGGCACTTAGAATACTAAAAGAACGTACAAACATTGACAACGTCTATCTTGAACAACTTTACACATTCGGCGATCCGCTTCGTCACCCTAATGCAAGGGTTATTACATGCGCATATTTCGCATTGGTAAGAGCGGAAGATTTCAATATCGTAACAACACCGGAACTAGGTTGGCACAAGATTTCTGATATGCCTCCTTTAGCGTTCGACCACAAAGACATTATTGAATATTCGTTAAAACGTACTCGTGAAAGATTGGAACTTTGTCCTGTTGCATATCAATTATTGAACGAAAAATTTACACTAACAGAAATGCAAAAAGCCTATGAATTGATTATGGGCAAAAAACTTGATAAACGTAATTTTAGAAAAAAAGCTCTTGCAACTCAAGGTTTGATTGAACTTGATGAATTTACAAAATCATCTTCAAAACGACCTGCAAGATTATATACTTTTAAAGATATTAAATTAAATTCAAAAAGAGCTCATTTTATTTCTAAGAAAAAGGAGAAAAAATAGATGTTATTAACTTTAGTATGGGCTATTCAAATAATTGCAGCATTATTGCTTATTGTATTAATCCTATTACATTCCCCAAAAGGCGATGGAATTGCCGGTATTGGCGGAGCATCACATGTTTTCGCATCTCAAAAGAGTGCTGAAAAAGGATTAAACAAACTTACAGGTATCGTTGCTGCTATATTTTTAGTTTGCACATTCCTTTTAGGTTTTGGAATAATTAAATAGTAAACGAAACTTCATGTCCTCCACTTTAAGGGAGGATCGAGATCTATGATTTCGAGGAGGGTTATGAACATACTTGTAACAGGTGCATCTAAAGGTATTGGAAACGCTATCGCACATGAACTTCAAAATATTGGAAAAGTTTTTGTAACAGGCAGAAATGAAAAGGCATTAATCGAATGTAATGCCGAAGGTTTTTGTGTTTGCGATTTGTCAAAAGATATTAATACTCTTACCGATTTTATAGAAAAAAACGATATTGATGTTTTGATTAATAATGCAGGAGAATATATTTATTCGGATTTGGATAAAATGAATATTGAAGATATCCAAAGACTTTATCAAACAAACTTAATCGCACCTGCATTTCTCGCCTCAACAGCAATTCCAAATATGAAAAACAAAAAATGGGGCAGAATTATAAATATCGGCTCAATTTCGGGGGTAATGGGGGAAGCTTACGCAAGCATTTATTCTTCATCAAAAGCCGGATTGATAGGATTGACAAAAGCTCTCGCTTTAGAACTCGCAGAATACAACATAACAGTAAACACCATAAATCCGGGTTGGGTAGAAACAGAACTCGGAATGGCATCAATTGATGACAGCGAATTTTCTCGAGAAGAAATTGTTGAAACCATTCCCCAAAGACGTTTTGTCAAACCTGAAGAAGTCGCAAAATTATGCAAATATTTGATTTCAGAAGATGCAAAAGGAATAACAGGACAATCCATCAACCTTTGTGCCGGATTAAGTGTGGGAATATAGCTGCCTAGAGGCATAGAAGCAAAGTTCGTTACAAGGATTTGTATTCTACCTTATTTATTAATACAACTAATGCGAAAACAGTAGTAGGTTGGGCTTTCCAGCCCAACATCAGTGAAAACACTAATTGATATTTTTCAATAAATCATTTATATCAACGTTAAGAACTTTTGAAATATCATAAACAAGAAAAATAGAAGGAGTTTGTAAGCCTCTTTCAAGCAAGCTAATTGTGCTTTCACTAACATTTACAAATTCGGCTAATTCTGCTTGTGTAATGCCCTTTCTATATCTTTCTGCCTTCAAATTTCTTGCAAATATTTTATTTCGTTCATCTTTCATACAAGGATTATAAATGGTTGACAAAAATTATTTAAGCGAGTAAACTATTTTTAACTAGTAGTTTTCTACTAGCGAGTAATAAATTATTATTAGGAGCTAAGATGAAAAGAGCATTCACACTTGCAGAAGTATTAATAACACTTGGAATAATTGGAGTTGTTGCAGCTTTAACAATACCTACTTTGATGTCTAACCATAGAGCGACCGTAACAATGCAAAAGCTCAAAAAATTCTATTCCTCAATGTCACAAGCACAATTAATGGCTATTAACGACTATGGAGAAGTTCAAAATTGGGATTTTGTTGAAAGTGGAGGAGAATCAAATAACGCAATTGTTTTAAATTGGTTCAACAAATATTTCAAACCTTATCTTAATTCTACAGAAATTATTGATAAAAAAGTCATTAAAGATGACGAAATTAAAGATGCTGGAATAGCAGTAAAAATGGGAGATGGAAGTATTGCAACTTTTACCAGTTTTTCTGGTGGTTATATGCACATCAGCCTATACACAAATCCTAAAACATTCTATAATGACACCGCAACAGAAGGGAAAGACAGATTTTTATTCGGTTTTAATCAAAGTAACGCAAGCGCATTTGAAGTCTATGGACAAACTAGTTGGAAAGACATTAACCAACTAAAATATAACGGCTGGGGCGGATGCTACAAAGAAAACACCGCAAACGGTCATCCATTGTGTACAAGATTACTCCAAATGAATAACTGGACTGTTCCAAAAGATTATCCTTATAGATTTTAATAAATTATTTCAATACCGCATTCACAATATCTTGTGCTGAAATTTTTAAACAATCCAATTTTTCGCAAGTTGTTTGTCTATGCGCCCACAAACAAGGTTTTATCGGGCAATTATCATTCGCTTTTATCGGAGCAACCAAATCTGATTGAGGAATTAACATCTTATCATCAGTTGGTCCAAAAATTACGTAAGTTCTTGTTTTCATTGCAACTCCGACATGCAAAGGTGCAGAATCAGAACATACAAACTTTTCTGCTTGCCCAATCAAAACCGCTAAATCTTTCAAACTCTTAGTTTTGCCATAATAGTTGGTAAAATTAGGAGAGTTAACATCAACTTTTGCTAATATTCCCTCAATAACCTCTTTATCATCAGGTCCGCCGGCTAACATAACGTGTTTTCCTTGTCCTAACAACAAGCTCACGACATCAGCCCAAACATCAGCCCCGACTGTTTTTATCATTCCTTTGTTAACACTCATCTTGCTAACTCCGGGATGAATAAGAACTGTATTTTCAATCTTTTCTTGTGGCGCAACATTAATTTCCGGCAATTCAGTTTTATATTCAGTAATCGGAGAAATCAAGTCATGATACATCGCACAAGCATATTGTTTTTTATTCAAAGGAACTGCCTTTGTCAACAAAATTTGGCTTAATTTTCCTGTATCATAACCATATCTTTCTCTAATTCCGGTCATAGCCAACAAAACACTGATAAGCTTATTTCCACCTGATGAAACAACCATATCAAAATGACCTTTTTGAGCAAGAAAAACAAGTTTCAACAACTCAAAATATTTGTTTTTTCCTTTTACATCAATCAAAAACAAATCATCTATAATATCTGTCAAATCCTTTACACTCTTACTTCTTGGCTCAAGTGCCAAAGTGATTTTTGAATTAGGAAATTCTTTTTTTAAAGATATAAGTGTTGGCAAGAAAAATATTTCATCACCAATTCCGCCAAAATTTATTGCTAATATATTCATAGGATAATTATATAACAAAAAGATATTTCATGCTATAATGCAACTATGGTAAACAAAGTTACAACTGCAACCGTAATCGGGCTTGACGCATACAATGTTACTGTAGAAACAGATGTATTAGGCGGTCTGCCTGCATTTTCTATTGTCGGGTTGCCTGATGCAGCGATTAACGAGGCTCGAGATAGAGTTCGCTCGGCAATAAGAAATTCAGGATTTACCTTTCCTGCAAAAAAAGTTGTAATAAATTTAGCACCGGCCGACTTAAAAAAAGAAGGTTCAAATTTCGATCTACCAATCGCAATAGGTTTACTCATTGAGGAAGAAGTTCTTGATGAAGAAAAATTGAAAGGTTTTGCATTTATCGGAGAACTATCACTTGATGGCGGTTTGAGGGAAGTTACAGGTGTTTTACCATTAATTTTGGGTTTGAAAAATTTCGGGATAAAAAACATTTTTGTTCCGGCTATAAACGCTCAAGAAGCAGCACTTGCCGGCGACGTTAACATATTTGGTGCTAATTGTTTAGCTGATGTCGTAAACCATTTTTCTGACAACCCGATTAAACCGACGATAATTGACATTAACAACTATTTATCAGAAGGTTCAAAACAAGATTTTGTATATGATTTTAAAGATGTAAAAGGTCAACAAAAAGCAAAACGTGCGCTTGAAATTGCGGCAGCAGGCGGTCACAATATGCTTATGATTGGTTCTCCAGGTTCTGGTAAAACCCTTATGGCAAAATGTTTTGCCTCAATTTTGCCTCCGCTAGAATTGTCGGAAGCATTGGAACTAACCAAAATCTACAGTATTTCAGGGCTATTATCATCTAAAGAGCCTCTAATGACCAAACGACCTTTTAGAGCGGTTCATCACACTGCCTCTGCAAACGGAATTATCGGTGGCGGAACAGTCCCTAAACCGGGTGAAATCACGCTTGCACATCGAGGTGTGTTGTTTCTT
>CALEJY010000059.1 GCA_937898445.1 uncultured Candidatus Melainabacteria bacterium
ACTGTTGTCATCAAACCTTTAACGATACCGAATTTTTCGTTGATAACTTTAGCTACAGGAGCCAAGCAGTTTGTAGTACAAGATGCCATAGAAATTACATCATGTTTAGCTGGATCATATTCGTTGTCGTTAACACCCAAAACGATTGTTTTGTCTTCGTTTTTAGCAGGAGCTGAAATGATAACTTTTTTAGCACCAGCAGCGATGTGAGCTTTAGCTTTTTCAGCATCTGTGAAGAAACCAGTTGATTCAACAACAACTTCAACGCCTAAATCTTTCCAAGGCAATTGAGCTGGATCTTTTTCAGCGAAGAATTTGATTTTTTTACCGTTAACGATAATACCTTCTTCGTAAGCTTCAACAGTACCGTCGAATTTACCCATAACTGAATCATATTTGAAGATTCTAGCAGCATCTTCAGGTTTAAGACCTGGATCGTTGATTGCTACATAATTAATTTTGTCAAAAATACCTTCTGCAATAGCAGCTCTAAGAGTGTTTCTACCGATTCTACCGAATCCGTTAATTGCTACGTTTACCATAAGTGTTTCCTTTCTTTTGTAAAACTCTCACAAATTTTTTATACCATTAACAAAAAAACTAATCAAGTGGGCATGGTCATTTGAAACATTAAGAAATAATTAATTATTTTTTTTTAGGCGATAAGGCGATAGGATATTAGGGCGATAAGTCCAAATCTAATCCTAAATATCATTTATCATTTTTGAAACGCCTTTTCCTCCCTTTTCTACAACCATACATCCGCCACTTTCAATTTTTACAATCCCTTTTCTTACTTCTCTAAATTGAAATGCAAAAATATCATATCCCCACTTATTCGGCTTTTTCTGACCATTAATATCAACCCAAAATATTTTGCCTAATATACTATTATAAAAGCCAATTATTGTACCATCTGCAAGCACCCATGTCGGATTAACATTTTTTATATAACTATCAAAAAATCCTGTACAACCTGAAATCCCCCTATCAGCATCTTCATCAGACAAATCAGGATTATTTTCTCTATTAACGAGATTTATTCCTTTCATATCCTTTGAAATACATCCGTTCGCCAAAGCATTATTATCACACACCTTCACAACATTTAAAGAAGATTTTAGTGCGTCATAGAATTGAGGGCATTCCCCATTGATTGAAAACTCATAACTTCTAGCGCAACTTCCATCTTCAGCATATTCTGCACACCCTCCCGGAATGCCATAATAACAACTATAAGGATTGTTATCATTTTCAGAATACGCTTTTAACTGAGCATTTGAAATTGTATTATAAACCTTTTTAAACTGTTGCTTCAACGCCATTTCCTGATATTTGTTAATCAAACTCGGCATAGTCAATGCAGCGACCACTCCAATAATTCCTAATGTTATTAAAACTTCTGCTAAAGTAAATGCGAATTTAAAATTTTTCATATTTTCTCCTTAAACTATTAAACAATTTTACAATAATATTATACATATATACAATATTATTAGATGTTTGTCAAACACTAAACCGATTTAAAAATAAAATGATAAACTCAATTTATGATTAAAAATAAATTATCCGAAATGATGGGAATTAGAAGAATGAATATGGCAGAAACTGCACGAATTGCAGGATTAAACCATATTACAGTATTTAGAATTTATCATGATAAAACCAAAACAATAGAACTTGAAACTATAAATAAGTTGTGTTATGCTCTCGATTGTAGAATACAGGATATATTTGAATATATCCCAGACTAGGGAAAAAGATTATGAAAATAGCAAACATCACTTATGGTCAACATTTTTACGGTAACAACCAAAACAAAAAGAACGGATTTTTAGACAATTTGCATTCACACATCAAAAATTCTGCTGACATGACAGACACAATTTTGGTTTCTCGCACAATTTTTAAAGGGTATTTAGGCATCATGACCGGAACAACATTGGTGACATTAGGCGGATTAGTAAACAAAGAAAAGCATCCAAAATTATTCAAAGGCACAATGGCAGCCGGACTTTTAACCTCATTATACGGAACTTGGGCATTTGTAAGACCATTCATCATAAAAGATGCCAAAGGCGTAGCAACGAAATAATAATATTAAACTCAATCCCCCTTTTATTCCCCCTTTGCAATGGGGATTAGGCTAAGCATAAAGCCATCAAGGGAGGAGACCCGCTTGCGGTGGAAGGATTAAGCAATTATAAAAATTTTCTTTTATTCAATATTTTGGCATTTAATATAAATTAATCCCCCTTCTATTCCCCCTTTACAAGGGGGATAAAGTGTTGGTACAACTACATATATTAAAATAATTTTACCTCCATTCATTCCCTCTTTACAAGCAGGATTAGGTATGGTATAAAGACATCAAACCTCCCTTGCAAAGGGAGGAGGACCGCTTGCGGTGGAGGGATTATTTACATGTATAACCACAACAAAAAGTTAACTCCTTTAGCCAAAACTCTCCGAAAAAATATGACTAAAGAAGAAAATAAACTCTGGTATCAATATTTACGTCAATATCCAATACGTTTTTTGCGTCAAAAAGTAATCAACAATTACATTGTAGATTTTTACTGTTCAAAAGCTAAATTAATTATAGAACTAGATGGCGGTCAACATTACGAAACTACTGGAATAATTAAAGATAAAAATAGAGATTTTGAATTATCACAACTTGGCTACAAAATATTAAGATTTTCAAACCTTGATATTAATTCAAATTTTGAAGGAGTTTGCGAAACCATTAATTCAACTATCAAAACTCTATTGAGCTGAAACGCAAGCTGCGATTGCATCCATAAGGCGTTTTACGGGAACTATTTCTATTCTCTTATCTTCAATCTTGTTTGCAAATGGAACAATTGCCTTCTTAAACCCCGACATTACAGCTTCGTTCAATCTCTTTTCAATATTATTCACCGGATGAATTTCTCCAGACAAACCAATTTCTCCAATAATAACAGTTTGCGGATCAACAACAACATCCCTTGCGCAAGTCGCAACCGCTAACGCAATTCCCAAATCCGCAGATGGCTCTGAAACATCTATTCCGCCCATAACGTTTACATAAACATCCTGTTTAGAAAGATTTAACCCAACTCTTTTTTCTAAAACCGCCAAAATTTGCAAAACCCTGCTTGTATCAACGCCATTTGTAACCCTTCTTGGGGTAGGGTAAGGTGTAGTTCCAACAAGAGCCTGAATTTCAACCAACAAAGGGCGAGTTCCTTCATTAGTAACAATAATCGCACTGCCCGGAGCAGCAACTTGAGAACGCTCATTCAAAAATAATTCATTCGGATTTTTAACCTCATGAAGCCCATCAGTGTGCATTTCAAAAATTCCAACCTCAGACGTATTACCAAACCTGTTTTTCATAGAACGCAACATTCTATAAGATTTATATTTATCACCTTCAAAATAAATAACAGTATCAACCATGTGTTCCAAAACTTTTGGACCGGCAATATTTCCCTCTTTTGTAACATGACCGATAACGATTACGGTAATATTTTTGGATTTTGCAATGTGCATCAAAAGGTTTGTGCATTCCCTAATTTGCGAAACACTTCCCGCCGAACTTGCGATATTTTGAGAATAAATCGCCTGAATACTGTCTATGACAACCACATCCGGCATAATTTCTTCAATTTGAGATTTAATACTTTCCATTGAAGTTTGCGGATAAACGTACAAACTATCAGAATTTATAGAAAGCCTTTGCGCTCTCAATTTCAACTGGCTTGCACTTTCTTCTGCAGAAACATACAAAACTTTTTTGTTATTTTTACACAATTCTCCACTTGTTTGCAAAAGAATTGTAGATTTACCAATTCCGGGATCACCGGCAATCAAAACCAAAGAACCTTGAACAAGTCCGCCACCCAAAATTCTGTCAAATTCAGAAATATTTGTAGAAACTCGAACTTCTTCGCCAATATGAATATCTTTCAGCAACTCCGGTTTTTCAGTATTAATAAATTCATCATGAACTGATGTTTGCTGAGGCTTTGTTGCAGAAACCTGAACTTCTTCAACCAGACTTCCCCAACTTCCGCATTCAGGACATTTTCCCAAATACCCTGCTGTTTCATATCCACATTCTTGACATATCCATTTTGATTTAACTTTTGCCATATCCCACCTAAAATTTTTATTAAATAAGTCCTCCCATAGACAATGAGAGGACTTATTTTTCAACTATTTTTTCAATTTATTTATTGACGCAACATCATTTACTCTCAAAGCAAAATAAGGTTGGTCTTTGTCAGCTTCTTGCAAGAACATTACAAATGTATCGTTAAAATACAATTTTCTTGGTTGTGATGCTTGAGGCATCAATGCTGTCATTTTAGTCATAATTAAAGCTTCAGATTTCAATTTAACACCCTCGTTATTCATTTTGAAATCAACACTTTCTACTGCTTGATCAATTAAAATATTTGTGTTTTCAATACGTTTTCCGCACAATTCATCAAAAGATTTCAACTTAAACAAACTGATGTTAGGAACTTTCAACTCATCTTTTTCGCCAAAATCAGAAAAATCTCTGTATGCGTCTTGTTTTGTTTTCATATCAGCGTATAATTTGTCAAAAGACTTGTTATCATTTGTTCTGTACAAATAAACAACGTCATTACCTTTTGTAGCCAATGCTACGGCAAAATCTTTTTGAGAATTATAGAACAAAACACTTACATTATTATATAACTGGTGATTGCTTTTTGAATCAATACCGAAATATTCAACTTTTTTGCGAGAATTTCCGAATTTTTCAGATTTCAATTTGTCAAATGCGTGTACAAATTGGAAATCTTTTTTCAACATAGCATAAACTGTGTATTTACCCTCAGCCTTTGTCCAATCTGCACCATCAAGAACATCACTTGTTTCATTGAATTTTTCTTTAATTGCAGCTTCAATTGTTCTTTTCAATTCAGGAGAAGTTTCTCCATAAGTTTTGTAATAAGAGCTTTCATCTAACTGATCTGCTTTAAAGCTTTGTTCATTCAAGCCTTTTACAACATCAGGAGTTTTGTCTGCAAATAAAATCGGACCTTTGATAATTCCATCCATCAAATCATTCCAAGCAAGTTGGAAAGTTCCAACCCACAATCTGTTTGCTTGAGTTGATTGAGATGAAAACAAAGGTAACACATCTAGCGGTTGTTGCTTTTGTCTGGCTGCAAATGCAGAACTGCCTGCTGCTCCGGCAATCATAATTACGGCAAGCAATGCTATTAATTTTTTCTTCATGCTATCTCCTTATATTACTTTATTTTTACGTCGGAATTTCCTTTTACATTAAGGAATTTCCAAAAACCTTTAAAAAACCCTTTTGCGTTTTCTTCATGGGGTATATTAGCACAAGCATAATATTTTTCATAGTTTTGAATAATATTTTCGGGCAAATCTTCCCCACGTTCAAGAAGATTGGAAATAAATTCCAAATAATCATCTTGTTCTTCTCGATACAAT
>CALEJY010000060.1 GCA_937898445.1 uncultured Candidatus Melainabacteria bacterium
TGTTGTAAACATCCTTTATTATTACGGAATTATGCAACGAATTGTTCCGTTTTTCGGCAAAGCAATGAACAAACTTATGAGCGTAAGCGGCGCAGAAGCTCTTTCTAACGTAGCAAGTGCATTCGTTGGTCAAATCACAGCACAGATTATGATTAAACCGTATTTAGAAAAACTTACACGTTCAGAACTTTTGGCATCTATGGCAGGAAGCATGGCATGTATTTCTGCAGCAACAATGCCTATTTATATCGGAATGGGAATTCCTGCTCAATACCTTCTTGCAGCATCAGTCATGGCTGCTCCCGGTGCGTTAGTTTTGACCAAAATAGTTTACCCAGAAACCGGAACGCCGGAAACAAGTGAAGATATTAAAATCACATACAGTAAAAGAAGAAAACCATATATCAACGTTTTTGACGCAATTTCAGCCGGCGCATCAGAGGGTATGAAAGTTGCAATCAACGTTGTGGCAATGATTTTAGCACTTGTTGCACTTGTTGCAATGATTGACTGGTTCTTAGGCGGTATCGGAAATTTAATCGTAAAATATTTACACATAAATTTCGCATCATTTGACCTAACTCACTTATCACTAAAACTTATATTAGGAAAATTGTTCGCAGTATTGGCATATTTTATGGGAGTTCCATTGAAAGAAGCGACAACAGTAGGAAGCTTGATGGGAACAAAATTAGTATTAAATGAAATGGTTGCATATTTTGATTTAACAAACCTACCAACCCAACTATCAGAAAAGAGTTTCTTAATCGCAAGTTTTGCATTATGCAGTTTCGGAAACTTTGGTTCAATCGCAATCCAATTAGGTGGTATTGGAGAACTTGCACCAAACCAAAGAAAAAACCTTGCAAGATTAGGAGTAAGAGCATTGATTTGCGGAACTCTAACTTGCTACATGTCCGCAGCCATTGCAGGGGTATTGTTTAACTAGTGGTGCTACGCAACTTGAACCCTCTCCCAAATTTCTAAGTTCGCCTTAGCTCACTAAGAAATTTTACCCTCTCACAAAGAGAGAGGGAGTACAAATCAGAAATTCTACTCTCGCCCCTTGAGGGAGAGAGAGTGGTTGTTTGAACGAAGTGAATTACAACCACGAGAGAGGGGTAAACTATCCCCTAAACATATCCACAAACTCTAACTTAAAATAATTCGCAATAGCAATAATTTTATCTAAAGATGGAATAATTCTGCCGTTTTCAACCTTACTGATATATGAAGAATCGCAACCAATTAACTCAGATAGTTGCTTACTGGAACATCCGTAACGCTTTCTAAGCCTTTTTAAATTTATTATAAAATTTTGGATAACCGTTTCATTCACAAAATCAATTATCGCTAAAGAATTATAGCAACAATGGATTTATAGTCCATTTTAGACTGCCTTATTCGGATACAATAATACTATTGAAAAAGCATTCACATAGGAGATATGAGAGCATGAATAAAAGACAAGCATTCACTTTAGCGGAAGTCTTAATCACATTAGGAATTATCGGAGTAGTTGCAGCATTAACTATTCCAACACTTGTTAATAACTATAGAAAAAAGCAATTTGAAACAGGTTTGAAGAAAGAATATTCCGTTTTGTTACAAGCTCTCGATATGTACAAACAAGATAATGAAACCCCTCTAAAAAGAGAAGATTGCGCACAAGCTCATGCTAAATTTAAAGAGATAATCCAACAATATTTAAAAATTTCAGTAGATTGTGGAAATTATGATGGTTTAGGAATTTGTTTAAAAACGACTTATAAAACATATTCAGGGAATAATGCTACTCCAATTTTATTTGATGATGGACAACTAATACTAAATGACGGTTCCCGATTATTTTTTGAAAATAGTGGCTCTGCGACTGCTTCTGTTTTTGTATCTGTTGATGTAAATGGCCTCACAAACTTCCTAATAAATGGGGAGAAGATTTATTTACATTCCAATTAATGGATGATGGCAAATTATTACCAATGGGAGCAGAAGGAACATTCTATAATAATGAAGAAACCTATTGCAACAAAACTAGCACCAGTGCTATCAACGGCATTGCTTGTGCAAACAGAGCAATATACGACAGCAGTTTTTGGAAATAACTATTGTGGCAAATGTTTTTGCCAATCTGCATCAAGATTTTTGATAAATCTATGTGCGTCTATCACATCGTCATAATTAATCGGTTCTGGCCCTTCTTGAACCTCTAGAGGCTCATAATTTTTCACGTCAAAATTGTTTATCCCTAAAAACGCCACACCGAAATTTTTGCCACAATGTTGACACTGTAATCCAACAACCGTCAATCCTTCTTCTTCTCTCTTGATTGTTATTGAATTTTCGTCAAAACTGTTCTTGCAATGGGAGCAACATAGGTTTGAGAATAATTTTTCGATTTTCTTTTTCATAAAGTCCTCACTAATATTATAATAAAAATTTTATTAAAAAATGTTACATTTTTTGACAACATGGGAATAATATAATTAAGATGAATTATGTCGTTTTAATTCGTTCAAGCTAACAGATAGGAGTGTTATCATGGAAGCTATTAACTTAATTCTATTCGGATTTATC
>CALEJY010000061.1 GCA_937898445.1 uncultured Candidatus Melainabacteria bacterium
CAAAAAAATGAATGTGGCAGATGGTATTGAAAAAATAAAACAAGGCATTATTAATTCAATTAATAGCGCAAAAGAAGAACAAGAACGTGCTAAAAACAAATTAAAAGATGCTCAAAAATCTATCGAAAATATTGATAGTGATATTGCAAAACAATTGGAAGATGCAGCTCAAAGAGGCGAAGGCTTGGCTAATCAAATTCTTGCCAATACGGAAGAAAAAGTTCAGTTAATCGAAAAGAATGTAGAAAGAGTTATTAATGCAGAAGAAAAAACATTGTCTGCCAAAATGACTGAAAAAACTTTAAATGCCTCTATTGAACTTGCAAAAAAACATATCATTTCAACTCTTGAAAACAATCAAGATTTGCATAACAAGTTTATTGACGAAAGTATTGAAAACATAGACAGGGTATAACTTATGAGTACAGGTAATAAAATTTCAACATCAGCACAAAATTATGCAGACTCATTAATAAAAGTCGGGCAAGATGGCGTAATGACTTATGACACTATCCTTGCGGATTTGAACACAATTAGAGAAATTACATCAAGCTCTCAAGAATTGGTTGGTGTGATGGAAAATCCTGCTATTTCAGTTAATACGAAAGATGAAATTATCAACAACGTATTTTCAAACCAAATCAATGAAAAACTTATTAATTTCTTAAAAGTTTTGATTGATAAAAAAAGATTTTATGAACTGAATGAAATAATTGAGGCTTATTCTAACAAAGTAGATGAAATCAATAATATAAAAAGAGTTGAAGTTGTTTCAGCAGTAGAAGTTTCGGATGATCGCAAACAAAGATTAATAGAAAAACTTCAAAACAAATTACAAAAAACAGTTATTGCAAATTGGGAAATTGACCAAAACATTATTGGCGGACTTGTTATAAAAATCGATGACGATATTATCGACAACAGTCTAAAAAATAAATTAGAAAATTTAAGTAAAAATATAATATAGAGAGGAAATTATGGCACTTATTAAACCAGATGAAATTAGTTCTATAATTAAAAGCAAAATCGAAAACTATGATATTCAATCTGAAGTATCCAATACAGGTACTGTAATTGAAGTTGGTGACGGTATTGCCAGAGTTTACGGGCTAAGAAACGTTATGTCAAATGAGCTTGTAACATTTGAAGACGGGAAAAACACTCTCGGAATTACAATGAACCTTGACGAAGATAATGTCGGTATTGTAATTTTGGGTGAATACACACAAATTAAAGAAGGGATGACTGTTAAAACAACAGGAAGAATTGCATCAGTACCGGTAGGAGATGCTCTAATCGGAAGAATTGTTGACCCGACAGGTAAACCGATTGACGGTAAAGGCGAAATCAATTCTGATAAAACAAGACCGATTGAAAGAGTTGCTCCAGGTATTGTTGCAAGAAAATCTGTTCACCAACCGTTGCAAACAGGTTTGACTGCGATTGATGCACTTACACCAATCGGTAGAGGTCAACGTGAATTGATTATCGGTGACAGACAGACAGGTAAAACTGCTATTGCACTAGATACAATCATCAACCAAAAAGGTCAAAACGTAATTTGTATTTATGTTGCAATCGGTCAAAAAGCTTCAACAGTTGCTCAAATTGCTAAAACATTAGAAGAACATGGCGCAATGGAATATTCAATCATTGTTTCCGCAACTGCCAATGAAGCAGCTCCATTGCAATATATCGCACCGTTTGCAGGTGTTGCAATTGGTGAAGAATTTATGGAACAAGGCAAAGACGTATTAATCATATATGATGACTTGTCTAAACACGCTCAGGCTTACCGTGCAATGAGTTTGCTATTAAAAAGACCACCGGGACGTGAAGCTTATCCGGGAGATGTATTCTATCTTCACTCAAGATTGCTAGAACGTGCAGTTAAATTGAATGATGAATTGGGTGGCGGAAGTATCACAGCGTTACCTATCATTGAAACTCAAGCAGGTGACGTATCTGCATATATTCCAACCAACGTAATTTCAATTACTGACGGGCAGATTTTCTTGGAATCTAATTTGTTTAACTCTGGTGTAAGACCAGCTATTAACGCAGGTATTTCAGTATCTCGTGTTGGTGGTGCTGCTCAAACTAAAGGTATTAAACAAGTTGCAGGTCAATTAAGACTTGATTTGGCACAGTATAATGAACTTGCGGCATTTGCTCAGTTCGCATCAGATCTTGATGCTTCAACTAAAAACCAATTGTTGAGAGGCGAAAAACTTACAGAAGTTTTGAAACAACCTCAATACAATCCTTTGAGCGTCGCAGAACAAATTACAATCTTGTTCGCAGCTAACGAAGGTATTTTGGATGATGTTCAAAACACTGATGTTGCTAAGTTTAAGAAAGAATGGTTCGCATATTTGAATACAAATTTATGCGAATTGAGAGATAAACTTAACAATGGTGCGAAACTTGAAGATGCTGATAAAGCTGCATTAAAAGAAGCTTTAGAAAAATTCAAGAAAACATTCTAAATATTTTACATACAAAAGGTAAAAAATGACAAACTTAAAAGATATTAAAAACAGAATACAGAGTGTTCAAAGTACGCAAAAAATTACTCGTGCAATGAAAATGGTTGCAGCAGCAAAGGTTAAAAAGGCTGAAAACACAGTAAAAGCTTCTAGACCTTTCACTGCTGAACTTAGTTCAATGTTCAAAAAACTTCTTGCATCTGTTGGCGCATACAGTTCTCAAAGTCTTAAAATCAAATCTGCAATCGACAATTATCCAGAACTTTTGCAGGTTAGAGAAATTAAGACGGTAGGTTTGCTTGTTATAACATCAAACAAGGGACTTGCCGGAGCTTATAATGCCAATGTTGTAAGAAAAGCTTTGCAAACAATTAAAGAATACGAAACTCAAGGAATTAAAACTATCATTTACATAGTTGGTCAAAAAGGAATTTCGACTTTAAAAAGAAAATGCAAAGATTTGAACTGCGAAATTTCAAAAACATATTTAAGCGTTGCAAACGAGCCGACCGGTGAAGGGGCAAAAATTGTAATAGAAGATATTGCAGAAGATTTTGTTTCTCACAAAATCGACAAAATTGAAGTTATTACAACTCGTTTCAAAAATATGATGAGTTATTTCGTTGAAAATTGGACTATTTTACCACTTAAAGGATTGAATGACGATCACGAGAGAATTACAGATAACATTATTGAGCCATTGATGGAATTTACACCTGATATGCACAATATTTTGCAGAAAATTGTTCCGATGTATATGACAAATATTTTGTATCAATCATTGTTGGAAGCACAAGCTAGTGAATTAGCAAGCAGAATGACTGCGATGTCAGCCGCTACAACTAACGCTGAAAAAATGATTAAGGAATTGTCTGTTCAATACAACAAAACTCGACAATTTGCGATTACGCAAGAAATTATTGAAGTAGTTTCCGGAGCAAACGCACAGTTGGGTTAGTTGGTTATAAATGTAGAAACTAAAAAGACTTTCTTATTTTAAGAAAGTCTTTTTTTATTTTAATGGAATTAATTTGTCTAACGACACATCAAGAGCCTGAGCAATACAGACGACTACATGAATTGTCGGACAAACTTTTTCATTTTCAATTCTGTACAAATGCTGAGGAGTAATATCTGCTTGTTCCGCCAAATATTCTTGAGAATACTTTTTTCTTGCTCGTTCAACACGAATGTTTTCTGCAAGAATTTTTAGTGTTTGTTTCTTATCCATAATATATTATTGTACAGTTGTTGACTAAAAATTTTTACTTCTTATAATTTTATTATATAAACATATATGTTTATATAGAAACTTATATGAGGATAAAATATGGTTAAATTGTTTTTGAGAGAGATGAATAAAGATTTAAGAAATAGACTGGATTG
>CALEJY010000062.1 GCA_937898445.1 uncultured Candidatus Melainabacteria bacterium
ATCCACGTCAACTTTTTGAAATAATTTATCACACATTGTATCTGTTATTATAAACCCATTCGGTTTAACAATTCTCGGCATATTTTTAATTGTACTGTAAAATTCATCATCATTTTCAATATATCCCAAAACATTATTCATAGATAAAACATCAAAACTATTATCAGGATATTTTTTAATATCATCTTGAATCCTAGTTCCCCATTTTGACTTAGTTTTATTATTATATGTTTTATACAAATAATCAAAAATCTCATCATTTACCCTAAAACCGCTTTGTAAAACAGTATCGCCATACATTTGAGCATATGTAACAAAACTTGATTTTGCAAATATTGGTTCTTTTCCCCAAAAACCATTATAATGTGAGCAACTCAATAAAATATTTTTAGTTGGCTTTGCTTGTAAATCAACAGTTTGTAAATTCAATACGTCTTTTAATTTTTTATCTTTAATAATCTCTTTTATTGATGTCAAATAAGAAAAAGGTTCTTGAGATCGCCCTATTCCAACAATTAGCATAGACTTTTTATCATTAGTATTTTTATTGAATAACGTTGAAAATACATCTATAATATCTTTAAAATAAGAGGTTTCACCCAATATAATTCCTCTACGAAAAAAGCTTGATGCTCTAAGACCTGGATTATATTTATTTATTTTGTAAAAATCAGGATGAGCCTTTTTAGTTACTTCATTGTAGTTTTCTACAGTTAAAACATTTCTCTTAATATGAGTAATTTTTTCAAACTTATCAACATCTGGAAGTTTTGGTTTCAGAATAATTTTACTTGTCAAATCTAATAAATTACTATCACTATTTCCTTGAAAACTCTGATTACAATGCCGCCTAATATTAAAATTCAATAGTATATCGTTTTTTACAAACATAAAAAATACCTTCGTTCAAAAAAAACCTTAAAATAAAATATTTTGCCAAATAAAAATAGCTTCGTAAAAAAAATTTATAATATATTAAAAACAATTAACTTTGTATTTTCAAAATTACTTTAATTTCTAATTGTTACAATATGTTTAGGCATACCATAAAATATTTTAAATTTTCTTGAAATAATAAAATATTTAAGTTTATAATACGGATATGAACAAAATATTTTTAACAGTTACACCAAAAATGTGTTGTTGGTCTAAGTTATAAGAACTTGGGAATTTTTTACTGTTAAAAAATAGATTTATATTTTTGAGTTCTTAAATCATTTTCGTTTTTAAGAACGATTTTTTATGCCCCGTTCAGATATTTAAAAGGATGCAACAATGAAGATAAATAACATTTCCTATACTAATTATAACCAGCAAAATCCTAGACCACAGATTGCCAAAAGCACAACAACAAACACAAATTTTTCATTTTTGGGAGTTAATACTATTGAAAAATTCACACCTCAAAACAACAAGTTGTTTGAATATTTGTTTGGACTGAAAAACATTGTCAGATTTGTTGATAAAGATATTACGGCAGGCGAAACCTTATCTAATGGCGACAATTCGTTCTTTAAATCTATTTCTAATCTCGGTACAAAAATTATTATTGATCTAAGGGAATTTGACAAAACTTATCAAGAAAAATGCCAAAAGAATGGAATTAAATATGTTTCTGTCCCTTTTACACATGTTCTAAAAGAGCGAAAAGATGCAATTTTTGATTACAAAAACAATGGCAAAGTCCAAGATAAATTTGTCAAACAAATTTCAACATTGGTAAAAAATTTGAAAAACGGAAATGCGTATATTGGTTGCCAATATGGCGTTGACAGAACAAATTTTGCGCTTGTTTTGGAATATATTTTTAACTACAATTCGACCCACAAAGCCCCTAAAATTTTTCCATCAAATTACACAACGAGAAAAGCTTTGATAAACAAAAACATCAATTTAGTAAAAAAAATCATAAAAAGATTTTCAAATGAGCAGCGTGCGGCTTTAAATTTGCCAAAAGATTTTGATGAAAAAATTTTGCCCAAAAGAATTGGCGCAATCGTTAAAGAAAACTCAACCGGCGTGACAAAAGACACCATACAGAGATTAAATCGCAAAATTCAAGATTTGATTTTGTGATAGATTTTTGCCCCAGAATTAATAATTTATATACAAAATTGTAGTAATTATGTTGTGGGGTGGTCAAGCAAATCTTTTAACATCTTTTAGAGATGATAAAAAAGATTTTACGTATAAAAATGAAAATATTTACATACTTAGAGCATCTCACCCATCTAATGTTGGAGGCTCAAAAAAATACTCCGGAAATTTCAAAAGTGTCGCTAAAAAGCAAAAATGCCAACCATTATCAAAAGATGTTAAAGGCTTTGTAGATAGTGAAAATAAAATTTTTGTAGAATGCAATAATATTTTAAAATCTAATAAAATAGATTGGAGTACGGATTAAAATTTATTTATAAAATTTTTCACCAGTCCCAAAACAGTCCCTTTTGGTACTAAATTGAGCTGTTTTTGAAAAATTCGAAATCCTAAAAACGCACTAAAAAAGAGCCTTTTCAGGCTCTTTCTAAATGGAGGAGGAGGTGGGATTCGAACACGTATTTTTGCTTTTTGTGTTCTTAAATTTTCTCCTGTATCCTCTAATATCGTTTAGTTTCAGCCAACCATTCTTTTAATAATTTCTAATAACTTTTAGGGACTTTTTGCCAAATTAGTCCCTTTTTAGTCCCACGAAAATTGAAATTTTATTTTTGTACCATTCTAGCATACTGCCAATCTTCTGGCAATATTTTCAACCATTCTAATTGTATCTTATTATTTTTTGCTTCTGCAACAAGATTTATTCCCATAAGCATATCAGAACAGGTAATTTTTTCTTTATAAACTTCACCAAGTATATAAGTTAAGTATCTATGTAATAATAGTGAAAAATATATTAAACTATCGCAAGTTTCATGCATAGTTTCAATTATGCATTTCATTTTTATTACAAAAATGTTTAAATTTTCTTTATCTGTTAATGAATAATTGTTAAATGAACTTATCGCACTATTTAATCGTTCTTGATATTGCAAGATTTGGTTTAAAGCACTTACAGCACCTTTACTTGAATTTATCAAGAAGTCGTAATCTTTAATGTTTATAGGTAATAACCAAGAAGAAAATGGTTGTCTTTCTGTTGCAACAGTTATATTACTTGCATTTATTGCTTGCAATTTTTTCGTTAAAGTTTTACGATATTCAATTAATGCTGGAACCTGTAATTCAATAAGCGTATGCAATATTATTGCTTTATTAATGTTTATTTTATGTTGTTCTTTTTCTCGCCTTTTATCTGTTAACCACGCACCAAAATATACTGCCCCTAAAGAAGCAATAGCTGTTATAAATGGAGTTGCTATCCGCCACCTGTTTATATCTGAAATCATTATATTTTATACCTCCGAATTAAGACTCATCGTCTATTTTTTGTTTATTGATAAAACTATTAGCGATTAATCCCTCATTTATTTTGTTAGATTGCATTATTTTTTGTTCATCAATTGCATTTACTATCGGAGAACAAATTTTTCCAATTAAAGGTATTTGAGCAAGATTTTGTATAGATTCTGTTAGTTTAACACTATTATTGATTATATCCATAATAGGATGGTCTGGTTTATTATATCCTTTAATTAGTTTTCCAGGATTTTGAGAATTCATTGAAACAACAGAATATAACAACCTTGATTTTAAGTCTTTTGCAATTTTTTCATCATCAATGTTCTCTATTTGTTTTGACAAGCCTTCAAAAGTTTTACTTAAAGATTCTTTGTAGGTATATTCTTCAATTAATCTTTTAGATAGATTCATTCTTTTGTTTGCTGAATATGCCAACCAAAAAACAGGAGCATAAAGAGCTAAAACGGCACTCATTATTTTAGGAGTATCGTTGATTATTGTTTGTATTTCATAATTTAACCCGAAAAACATATAGCATGTTAAACTAATCGGTACAAGTGAAATAACCACCATCCACTTAATTGCACCTTTAAAAGCTTTGTAAGCTGATTGCATTTCTTGTTCTTCGCTTTCTCTTTTTGCTTGATATGCAGAACTCAATCCTGCAGTCATTGCTCGTGGTAGCAACGACTCAATTTGTGCAATTAAATCGCTATATTTTTTCTTCATATCTATAATAAAGCTATCTATTTCTGTCGTTTTTTCGTTTTGATATTCTTCAATTTCACTTTTTGTACTATCAAAGGATTCATTCAATTCATCAAAAGTTTGTTCAAGTTCCTGTTTTAATCCATCAATTTTTGTTTCTTCACCAGTTTCAGAATCCTTTTTAATATATCCTGTTATTTGGTTTCGAATTTTTGCTATTTCTGCTTTTTGTTTAGAAGATAGTTCAAACAGATTTTCAATTTGTTTTTGTGAATCAAGAATTTCAGTCTGTTTTTCTTTAACGGAATTTCTTAGAGTTGTTATTTCGTTAAGTATTGTTGTGCTACTTTTAATGTTTGCTATTAAAGGTTGAAGTTCTGTATTAGTATCTTGAAGATTATTTTGAATTGTTAATAAATTTTTCTCTTTTTGTTCAATAGCTTTAAGCTGTGCATTTATACTTTTTTTAGATTCAATATTTTCATTTGTCAGTTCTTGCATTTTAGCAAGACTCGTTTGTACATCTATAAAATATTTATCAATTTCTTCTTTTCGTTCTTTTGCCCTATTTTTGAAAAAAGCAGCTTCTTTTGATGATTGTTTTGCATCTTTAACATCTTGTGGGAGAGGAATTTGTAAATTTTTTAATTCATCTGAAAATGTCTCAATACTAGTTGAAAAGCTCTCTTTTAATTTACTAATTGTTTTTTCTTGTTCTAGAAGTTTCGCCCATAATTTTTTTCTTTCATCTTCTAAATAATTAATATCAACCATTTTCTACTCCCTAGATTTGTAAAATTTCCCTTATTATCATTATTTACTATAATTTAACCATGTTAGAAAAAATTAACATTTTATTAATTATTTGAAAAGAAACAGTAAATTATGAACTAATTTTTAACTTATCGTAAAACTCATCCATTTTATTAGCAACCTGTGCTTCTTTTGATTTGATGATATGAGAGTAGGTATTCAGGGTTACGTTTTTATCTGCGTGTCCGAGTCGACCGCTTACAGTTACAATATCCTCACCTGATGAAATCAATAAACTTGCATTTGTATGTCGGAGTTGGTGAAAGGTTATTTTCGGCAAATTATGACATTTCAAAAAGCTTGTAAACCACTTATAAGGTCGTTGTGTGCTTATTGGTTTGCCATCTTCATGCAAAAATACATATTCACCATTTTGCCAAGCAGTTCCAAATTTCAAACGATTTTCTGTTTGTTGCTTTTTGTATTCTTTCAACAAAGATATTACCGTCTTAGAAGCAGTTACAGTTCTCATGCCTGCATCAGTTTTCGGTTTTCCCTCAACATCTCCAATTCCTGCTATATAGTGTCTTTGTTTATTTATGCTTATTTCACAGGTGTTGAAGTTAATATCTTCCCATTTTAACCCCGTGAGTTCACCCTCTCGTAACCCAATATCTATCGCAAGATAAATCATTGTCATATACATCAATGGTTCACTACTTAATGCATTTAGCATTTCTGCAACTTGTTCATCATTGTAATACTTCGCTTTCGACTTTGTTACTTTTTGAGGTTTTGCACGTTCCGCAGGATTGTTCATTAAGATATTCCAATCAACAGCAGTTGATAATATTGAGTGAATTACAATATGGTGATTACGAATAGTTTTTGTTGTTAGTGTGTTTGTTGAATTACTTTTGAACATTCGATAAAAATCAAGTTTATAAACTTCGCAAAGTTTTTGAGCTGTTGCATAATTTGTTGCTTGCCCATTTTTAAGTCGTCTACAAGTTTTGGAAGAAATTCCCGTTGTTTTTATCATGTGAGCAATTGTTAGTGGTTCTAAATACTTTGTCAATTTGTTTGTAGGTGTGAATTTCCCATCTAGTCTAACACCTTCTTCTGTAAGGTTATTGTAGAATTGTATCAGGTGATGTGGTTGTATTTTCGCTAACTTTATATGACCAATTGCAGGCAATATGCGGTTAAGAATAATTTTGTAAGATTGTAATGTTGTTAAAGCAAGATTTTTTTCGGCATAATCTTCAAGCCACTTTTGTGTAAATTCCGCAAAAGTTATTTTTTCACCATCTAAGTAAACTCCGTTTAATACTTCGTTTTCAAACATTACCATTTGACGATTAAGCTCTTTTTCTGCTTGTTTTGGAGTTAATGTTTCGTCTAGTTTGATTGTTTTTCTTTTGCGTAACTTTTTGCCTTTTGAGTCATAACCTTGACAAACTGTTAATCTATATGTATGTTCTGATATTTTTTCGTAAAAAGCCATTTTGTTTTCCTCTTTATCATTTTCTATTATCTCCTTTTTCCAAACTTTCAGCTTCTTTTTCTTAAAAATAAATACAGGGTAACTGTTTTCAGGAGCTACCCTGTGTCTAACCCTTATCTGTTGATTTTCTTAATACATTTCATATAATGTTCGTTGAAATCCTTACAACCGCAATTCGTAACAATCCGCTTGAACATCGGATATTTCTCAATAATTTTTTCTGCAACTTTGTTACCTTCTTCGTCATTATCAACATACAGATAAAATTGTTTATACTTTGAGAAGTCGACTTCTGTTATTTGTTTTAACAACGATTAAATACCATTTGACGGTGTAACAATATGGTAGTGTTGAATTTGCCGTTGTTCTTTAAGGTGTTGATACAGGGCGTAGCCGTCAAAGTAACCTTCTACTACTGTTAAAGCTTGTGTTGTCGGCTTGTATGAGTTAATCATCGCAAGTCCTGTTGGCGTTCCTTTTTGTCGAGTTAAGCCATCTTTGCTAAAATTGTATGGTCTAAATTCAAACCCTAGAATTGTATTGCCTTTTTCTGTTGAATATTGGAATGTTGGAATTACCCAACGTCTTTTATCAACATCTACTCCAAGTTTAACTTCTCTAGTTGTTGATAACCTTAATCCTCTTTTTCTAAGTAACAAACGAGGAAGCATATCAATTGTTTGCAGTCTTTCGTTGCATTCTTGCATATAGAACTTAAACTCCAATTGCTTTTGTTTTGTAAAAATGTGTTTGAAACGGTCGGAGTTGTTAGAAGTAGAATTGAGTTTTAGATTTAATTTCCCTTTGTTTTTTTCAATATCATTGGAGCGTGGCTATCATCAGCAAAGCACCAAAGAACACCTTTTGCAGAATTGAATTTTAAATTATCCCTGCCTGAGTCTTTGCACATTGGACACTGCCAAAAGTATTCATCGCTTGATTGTTTTTCAGGTTCACCTAATACTTCAATTATTTGTTCTAATGTTAATTGCATTTTTATTCCTTTCTGGTTTTATGGTAAATCTGGTCAATCCCAGTATTAACTTGCATTTTGATAAATATCAGGGTGGTAATTGCGGTAATTGCCTTTAAACGCAAGAATTACGGGGATTGATATTTTTACCTTTGTTTATATTAAGTTCTCAAGTTCTGAAGCCCCATTGTCTAAATCCTCTGATTTTGCCGTTGTGAGCCAATAAACACGCCCCGAGTTATTATTTATAGGTTTGCTTAATAGCTGATATCCTTGAGACTGGGCGATTTCAGCAACACTTTGCATATCATTATCAAAACTATTTTTGAATTTATTTCGAGATACGCCAAATTGTTTGAAATGAATAGTTGTCAAATCATTCTTTTTGAACTCTTTGCCAATATTTTCAAGAAAAAATTTGAAAATTTTGTCACATCTATCTTCAAACGAAGGGCGGAAATTTAAAAATTTTATAAAATCAACGCTTAATTTTTCAACCGTATCAATAGCCATTTCCATATCCTCAGGGTTTATAAAAAGTACACTCGGATGATTAAGGCAAGCATACTGACATGCGATTTTTATGGCTTTTAGTTCCCTAGAACGCATTTCCTTTTGAATAAGCGTATTTTGTTCTTTTTGAATCATTGAATTAATTTTGAGTCTATAAGGATACAAAACTTTAACAAAAGTTTCTTCTGTAAGCTCATATTGAGCATTGTTTTCAACCTTTTCAAAAATTTCATACAACTGAAGTCCGATGGCTTTTAAATCGCTGTAATACTTTTCTTCGGCTTTATAAGCTTTTCTTCCATCAGGTTCCATTTCATGATGTTCTAATTCAGGCATGAAAGTAATTATACAACGACGACTTAAACCTGTTTCCATAAGTAGATTGAAATTTTTTAATAAATCAGACTTAAATGCTGTTGGGTCAGAGTAGAGTAAGGCATTAACTGGTAAATCTTCAATATCTTCTTCTCTGTTTTCACCTTTAATACTCTTGGCTCGGAGTATACCGCTATAAGCTTCAAATAACATATTAAAAAACAATTTTTGTTCCGTTGTCATGTTACAAAGATATAATCCAAGCTCTGCAATTTTTATCATTAAACCAGCAAATTTTGCTTTTTTAAAAACTTTAGCATCACGGAAAAGCCCCTCTCTTGTCCCATCAGAAACCTCCATAACCAAATTCCCAAATTCTTTCATTTGTTCTT
>CALEJY010000063.1 GCA_937898445.1 uncultured Candidatus Melainabacteria bacterium
AAGTTGCTCCTCCGTTCAGAACTGCTGAATTTGATATTATTTTTGGTAAAGGTATTTGCAAGGTTGGAAATATTCTTGATGTCGCTGTAAACCTTGATATCGTTAAAAAAGCAGGTTCATGGTTTAGCTTTAGAGAAGAAAAACTTGGGCAAGGTAGGGATAAAGCAAGAGATTTCTTGACAGAAAATCCTGATATTTTGAAAGAGGTTGAAACTCTGGTTAGAGAAAAATTGGCAGCTCCAAATCAACCTGCTGAAGAAGTTGCTGAGTAGTCAGTCATTCTGAGGACAACAATGTTCTTTGTCCGAAGAATCTCCTTTAATTAAGATGAGATCCATCGCTTAGCACTCAGGATGATATGATAAATATTAATATTTGTAAAGCGGTTAAAATGTAGATAAATCAATAGTTTTAAAGAAAAAGCATGTTTTTTGTACTATCATGGTAGCAACTAAAAACATGTTCTTTCTTTATATAATTGCAAAGTGTAGAAATAGGAGGTTAAAATACCAAATGGAAGTTAAAGCAATTAGTACCCCAAATTTTGAAGGTCACAAAAATAACAGAATACAAAACAAAAAACACTCTGTTGGAAATGACTACCCACAAATGTCAGCACCTGCATCTCAAAACACATCAAATGCAATGCGTAATATGGTGTTAGGTCTTATGGCATTAGGTGCAGCAAGTCAAGGTTTGACAAGTTGTGAAGCCGAAGCAACAGCTTCAGCAAGTGCATCTGCAAGCGCAACTGCAGTTGCAATCGGTGGTGGTCATCACAGAGATACAGTTACAATTATTAAACCTGATACAATTCATGAAACAGATACAGTAATCCATACAGTTATCAAACCGATTAACGTAAAAGATTATCCTTATAACATCGGCGATTCATTGATTGCACAAGGTCAAAACATTGGGGTTCCGGTAGATGGCCCTATCCCTGATGGTAGCAACAATGCAGTATATATGGGTTCAAAAGCTCATAACAGATACGACAACAAATTCTACGAATCAATGGTTGATAGTATCGGAACAAATAAAAAGACTTTAGCAGTTGTTACAAAAGTTGTAGATATGTACGAAGATGGCAACCCTAAAACATCTTATATGAAAGCATTGATTACAGATGTTCCGGGCAAAGGTATCAAAATCGCTCGATACACTGCAAATACTGACAAAAAACCTGAAGAATATCAATGGAATTATGCAGGTTATGAAGTTAGAACAAATGGCAGAGATGGCAAACGTAATATTCGTTCAATCTTTGATAACAACAACAATTTGATTTACAGAGGCGATTATGAAAAAGGGGAAAATCCCGGAACATTCTTGTATGGTTCTATAATCTATGATGATGAAACTGGTGAACCATTCTACAATGATAAAGGTGAACCGGAATTTGCTCAATACGATTTTGACCAAGCAACAATCTACTCTGATTATGCTAAAACTTATACTCATCCTGGTTGGGATTACGGCGACGAGTAAAAACTCTTTCTACACAACAAAAAACACCCTCTTGAATAAAGAGGGTGTTTCCATATATAATGAAATTATGAAAACATTAGCACAATTTATACAACATAGGAGAGATGAGATAGGATTTTCTCCAAAAGGTTTGGCAAAAGAATGTAATTTGCCATTGAGTTTGATAGAAGACATTGAGGCTGGAAAAGAGTTGTTTTTGCCCGTGACGGTAAGACAAAATCTTGCAAAGGTTTTGAAATGTGATCCGCAAGAAATAAAAGCGTTGGAAAAAGATTTTACATCATATACAGTTTCACAAGAAATTATTGATAGTTTGAAAGAATTGATTTTGAACGGTGCAGGTGGCTTGAAATGCCCGAAATGTGGCGCACCGTTAATAACAAGAATTGCTAAATTATATGATTTGGAAGACAATTTGATGCTTCATCCAAAAGCTCATTGCTCAAAATGTTCATTCCATATAACTGAGTAAGATTGAAAAAATAAGGGTAAGTTCCTTAATACCTCCACGATACACACTGATTACGAAGAAATTGGTCGAAGGAGGTGATAAAATGAAGTTAGAGTTAATAAAAAAAGCCCTAGTTGCCCTAGAGCTTTTTTTAATCTTCCTATAGGGAACGAAGAAAGACTTTAAGAGTTACGACCTCTTAAGGTCTTTTCCCTATATAATTATTATAACATATTTTTTATACTTTTCAAGTGTCTTATTTTTTCATAAGATTTTTCGATATTTTGCCTTAATTCTTTATCTGTTTCGGCTTTTTGGGCGATTGTTTCAATTATGTTAATAGTTTGTGGAGTTGAATTTCTATATATAAACATATTCAAACCCGCTCTTATTCCCATTTCGCAAGCCTCAACATCTCCAAATTTAGCAACCCCTTTCATAATCATATCATCAGAGATTGCAACCCCTTCAAATTTCAATTTTTCACGAAGATAAGAAATTGCGTTTTTGCTTAGCGAAGTCGGGATTACATCTTTTTCAAAACAAGTGCAATGTAAATGCGCTACCATCACCATTTCGATATTTTTTGCACAAGCGGCAAAAGGTTTTATGTGAGTTTTTTCCATCTCTTGCAATGGCAAATTTATTTCCGGTAAAGTTAAGTGACTGTCAGCGTTTGCATCTCCATGTCCCGGAAAATGCTTTACACAGGGAATAATTCCGTTTTCTCGGTATGTTTGCGAAACTATTTTTTCAGCTCTGATTACATCATCGGGAGTGTCTGAAAATGCCCGTTCTCCAATAATTGGGTTATTGGGATTGGTGTTGACATCAATACAAGGCGCAAAATTCAAATTTATTCCGAAACTTTTCAATTCGTTTGCGATTTTTTCTGTTTGTGTTTTTAGAAAATCTTCACCTTTTTCAAATGCAAATTTTGCTGACAAATATTTTTTGCCATTATGGATATTTTCTGTTCTTTCAACCCTACCGCCTTCTTGATCAATAGACAAAAACGGTGCGATTTTTGAAATTGATTTGATGTCATTAATCAATCTTTTGAATTGAGTTGGGGTTTGGATATCTTTTGTGAAAAATATTATTCCGCCTAATCCGTTTTGTAGAGCCTCTTTATAGCCATCTCCATCAGTTCCGAGAATAAACATTTGGTATAATTTTGTTTTTAAATCAGTCATTTATAATACCTTTTCAGTCAATGATGTAAGCTCGTACAACTTGCCATTATCAATAACTTTTTCTATTCCGGCAAGAATTTCATTCAAGTCATTTCCTTCAACATTTTTCAAGCAATCAGGAAGTTTTACGTCTGTTGTGTTTTGGGTTTTTACAAAGCCTTCATTGATTTTCAAAAATTCTTTATAAGCATCAAGGATTTTAATCCATTTTTCATCAACAACAAAATTTTGTCCGATATAATATTTGGCATCTTTTTTCAATTTTTCAATATAATCTTTTATAAAATCTACTTCTTCAAGAGTTTCTTTTTCAGAATATTCTCCACCATAGCAAAGGTTTCCGATAATCGTTTTTTCGCCTAAGTTCGTGATATATATTGCCCAAAGAATACAACCCAAATAAAAACCGATATAATTTTTCAACAAAGATTGGATTTTCGGATAAAACATTTTGAATTGCAATTTTTTCTGATTAAAATTTTTAAAACCGTTCAAACTGTTATAAACATATTCAATATTAGGTTCAAATGCAGACATGTGCTGAATAAATCCGGGATCAAATTGAACTCCGTCTTTTGTATCTATTGTCATTGGGTTTCCTCTTTTCTTTTGTCCAAATTGTGTGAAATGTTATATCATTTCAAATTTGATTTTCTTTTTGTGGTTGTCTAAAACTTTTTGTTGAAATTTTGGATCGTATTGCAATCTGTATCCATTTGAAAAAGCTTTTACAACAGCATTTGCGAAAGTCTTTCTTGCGCTCCAATATGAGGTGTGCGCAAATAATACAGAGCGTTTTGACCAAACACTAGAGTTGTCGTAAACAAATCCTTTAGGGTTTTCGATTTTTATATCAGCAAGTTTTTCCATTTCTGCAATAGTCAGGTTTTTTGAACTTGGAAAACCTAGCGGATCTTCTCTATAATTAACGGTAATAAAGAATAAACCGTTTTCGATAATGTATTTTAGCATCAATCTGTTGTAATAAGTCAATTCATAATCAGAATCCGCTAAATCCGAGTAGAACAAAACTAAAGGACTTGCGAAATTTACAATTCCGCTCAAAGTATTTGTTGGCGCACAAGCAGTTTGAGTTGCCTCTTGCAATTTTAGGTAACTTTGCTCCAACGCATCATCTTCGATTTGTTTCAATACAAGATGTCCGCTATCTGAAACCATACCGATTTGAGCTTTTGATAATGCTGAAATACAAGTGTTTTCAACCGGATGAGTTTTTACGAAATTTTTAACATCATCACTTACATCGATAACGTTGAACAAATCTTCCGGATTGATGTATGGAAGTTTATTGAACATATATTCATAAGTAATAAATGTTCCGGCAGAATAGCCATAAAGTATTACTTTGTTACCTTTTTGAGCTTCTTGTTTTACAGTTTCGTTCAAATCATCCAAAATTGGTAACATATTGTGAGTTTTTTGAACCCAAATTGCATCATGCAAATATGCTGTCAACATTGAGCGAACTTTGTACGCAATTGTAGGACTGAAAGCTTTTGTAATATCGAGTTGCTCTTGTACGAACTCCAAATCTTTTTTACTCTTATCGCCCCAGAAAAATATAACCGGTTCGTCGTTAATTTTGTACTGCGGTCTGTCTGAAAAAACTTTTTTGATTTCTTTGTTTTTTTCAAACTTTTTTTTCATAACAGGGTGAAGTTTTCCAACCCCGTTAATATACCAATTTCTCATTTTGGCATCGTTGTTGTTTGAGCCGTTAATGTAGACAAAGCTTACATTTGTTTGAGCCAAACAAACGTTTTGCAAAATTAATAATCCTAAAATAATACCCAAAATCTTTTTCATAACGATATTGTAGCATAAAAATAAACGGCTAAGCTTGTCTTAACCGTTTATTTTATGTGTTTTGAAAATTGTTTTTATTCAGCTTCAGTAATTTTATAAATTCCTGCTGCAGCAGCTCCTGCAAGGAAGTTTGCCAAAACAGTCCACAATGTAAGTTTAACTTGTGCCAATCCCATTAGAATTAAACCTAATGCAACTGCAGGGTTGAATGCCCCGTAACAAGTGCCGATTGTTGCAAGTAGAGCAACTAAAAGCACTGAACCGATTGCTAAACCGTAGTATGAATTCCCTTCATTCTTTTTAGAAGTTGCAGTTTGCAATACTGTGTAGCATAACAAGAAAGTAAATAGAAATTCACATATCATCATTGGGAAAACGCTATATTGAGTTTCGTTTGAATATGGCGGAATTGCAACGATATAAGTTACTAAAAATGCAGCCAAGCCACCACCTAAAAATTGTGCAATCATATATGGAACGAAATCTCTCCATTTTAATGCGCCTCTGATAGCTGCTGCAAAGGATACTGCAGGGTTATAATGTCCGCCTGAAACATGTCCTCCCATATATACCAATACCATCAAAACAAAACCGATTGCCAAAGGTGGGAAAGCTCCTCTGCCGTTTGGAAAACATGAACATCCGATAGTAAATATTAGGAAAAATGCTCCGATAAATTCAACTAAACATTTTTTGAGTAATTCTCTCATATAAAGTCCTCCTTTTTTGCAAATTTTAACATACAACTTATTTTTGTGCAATTCCCTAACAGGAACGTAATCTTTTTATTTTCTAAAATTTCGTGATAGTATAATTATATGTTTTATTTTGAAAAAATTAACGGAAAAAAGATTTTAAAAAGCACAGTATTGGATGGTTTGAACCACTTTTTTACAACAAGAGAAAGTGTTATAAAAACTAAAGAACCTGATTTTGAAAAAATAGTGGAAGAAAACAAAAAAGATATTTGCGAATTTTTTGGAATTGCAAAAGAAAATTTAATTCACCCGTCCCAAACTCATACATCTCATATCGAGGTTGCAAAAGTTGGGAAAAATTCGTACCCTGATACTGACGGATTGATTTTAACCAATAAAGAGCAGTCGATTTATTTGAATTTTGCGGATTGTACTCCTGTGATAATTTTTGATCCTGTTAAAAATATTGGTGCAGTTTCGCATGCTGGTTGGCGTGGAACTGCCGGAAATATTGCATCAAAAACAGTTGAAAAAATGCAAAAAGAATTTGGCTCAAATCCTTGTGATTTGAAATGCGCAATCGGTCCTGCGATATCTTTTTGTTGTTACAATGTTGGGGAAGAAGTTTTAGAAAAAGTTAAAATAACCGTGAAAAATTTTGACGGACTGTCAGAGATTAGAGAAGGTAATATTTATATTGATTTGAAGGGGATAAACAAACAACAGTTGATTGAAGTTGGGGTTAAACCTGAAAACATTGATGTTTGCCCTTATTGCACAGTTTGTAATAATGATTTGTTCTTTTCATACAGAAATGAAAATGCTACCACAAACCGCCATAGCGCAGTGATTAAGTTGTAATTATATTTTTATAAAATTTTCCAACAATTCGTGTCCATATTCTGACAAAATCGCTTCCGGATGGAATTGTACACCATATATTGGGAGATTTTTATGTTCAATTGCCATAATGACGTTGTCGTTTGTTTCGGCAGTAATTTTTAGTGGAATGTCTTTTGTTATTGATTTTGAAGAAATCTCCAGTGAATGATATCTTGTTACTTTGAATTTTTGCGGCAAATTTGAAAATAGTTTTGAATTTTTATCAACATTGATTTCAAAGACTTTTCCATGAGTAGGGTTATTAGATTTAACTATTTTTGCGCCGAAAAATTGAGCGATACATTGATGCCCCAAACATATTCCCAAAATCTTTTTGGTTTTATAAAACTCTTTTATAACATCCATAGAAATTCCTGCCGTGTCAGGGCTTCCGGCTCCGGGTGAAATTATAATGCTTTCAAAATTGATTTTTTTTAATTCATCAATTGTAATTTTGTCGTTTTCAAAAATTTTTGGTTCAATTCCCAATTCTTGCAGATATTGCACGATATTGTAGGTGAAAGAATCGTAATTATCAATCAAAATCATAATTCCACCTCAACCATTCCCCTGACAGAGTTTACACAGTATATTTTTTCTGCGTGCAGAAGATCTTTTTTATACAAAATTTTCTCAGAACATTTCCCTTCATTGAGGAGTTTTTGCCTGTAAATTCCTCCCAATAATCCGCAATTGATTGGCGGAGTGAATAATTTCCTCTCAATTTGCAAAACGATATTACTCCTTGCGCCTTCTGTCAATTCTCCCTTTTCATTGAAAAATATTTCATCAAAAATTTCTCCTTTTTTTATTTTTTGGAAACTGTCGTAAAAATATGGGCGGTAAGTGGTTTTGTGATATAAAAATTCGTTTTTACTATTTTGAATTATTGGAGAAATAGAGATTTTTTTTGATGGATTTTGGTTTGAAATATCTTTGTATTCAAAATTAAATTCCCCATCTTTATTCAACAAAACTCTCAACATACAATTCTCTTTTTGAATTGGAATTTGTGGTTTTTCAAACTTGAAACCGAAATGTTTGGCAGATTTTTGCATTCTTGCAAAATGCTCGTTTTCATATAAAATTTTCCCGTTTTCAATTTTCATCGTTTCGATTATTTGGAATTCGTCATTCAAAAACTTGGTTTTAGTTAAAGTTTCTTCCCATTCGTCTTGAATATCGGAATCCCAAACGATTGCGCCACCCACTCGATATTTGAAAATATTTTGATTATTTGTTTTTTGCAGAATTCTGATTGGAACACTGAAAACAGTTTCGTCTGGCGAAATCATTCCGATAGCTCCGCAGTAGATGTTTCGGTCGCCTTTTTCAATATCTGAAATCACTTTCGTTGTGCTGATTTTGGGTGCGCCGGTGATTGAGCCGCAAGGAAAAATTGCATTGAATATGTCAAAAAGGGTCGTTTCTTCTTTCAAATCCGCTTCAATTTGTGATGTCATTTGGTGCAAAGTTTTGTGCGTTTCGATTTCAAAGAGTTTGGAAACTTTTACTGTGCCAGTTTTGGCAATTCTTCCTAAATCGTTTCGTAACAAATCCACGATCATAACATTTTCGGCACGGTTTTTTTCATCGTTTTTCAAAAATTCAACGAGTTTTTTGTCTTCTTCTATTGTTTTTCCTCTTTTTACAGTGCCTTTCATCGGTTTTGTCAAAATGTGATTGTTTTTCAATGTAAAAAATAATTCTGGTGAAAAAGACAAAACGGTGTCATACTCATTTTTTAGGAAAAAGTTGTAGGGTGTTTTTTGCTTTTCCAATAAAAAATTGAAAAGTTCAATTTCATCTCCCCTATAATCTACGTCAAAATCGTAAGTATAATTGACTTCGTAGGTGTTTCCGTTTGCGATTTCTTCTTTAATTTTATTAATTGCATTAGCATATTCACAAAAGTTTACACATGGAGTTTGGTTTAATAGCAATTTTTTTGTTTTTTTAGTTTTATATATATTATAGGAGTTAAATACTTCAAAATACAAAAGTGGGAAATCAGAACTTTGGTTAG
>CALEJY010000064.1 GCA_937898445.1 uncultured Candidatus Melainabacteria bacterium
ATTATCTTTGTTTAGTTTCAAATAAGATCTTATTTGAAACTAAACAAAGATAATCCGAATGCGATTTCTGAACTTGATAAAAAGTTTACGGAAAAACAATTTAGTAGCCAACATTTTAACAAAGAATTGAATATGGATAAAATTCGAGCAAAATATCCTTTGTTGGATAGGGCTGTTGTTAATGGTGAAAGTAGTTTGAATTTATTAACGCCGGAAAATCATAAATTGGCGAGAATAATGTCAAAAGTATTCTTCCCGACTGATGAAATGATGAAAAATGGTGCTGCAGAAGATGTTGCAAGTATTTTAATTTCTACAAATAAGAAAAATGCACCTTTGAGAGAAGAATTGTTAGGCAGATTTGCACCTACTATTCATGGTGCAGATAGTGATTTTAGTTATGGTCAAGATGAAAAATTAAAATTGTTGGCAAGATTATATGATACTATTGATGCGGATAAAAACGCAAAAAGTTTTGTTAAAAAATCATTGTCTAAATTAGATGGAAACTTCCAATTAGATGAATTTGTAGATATTTTGGATAATGTTTCAACTAAAAAATTAAATATCTTTAAAGATAATGCTTGGAATATTATTTCAAAAACTAATGGAAAAGAAAGAATTGACGCATTGAACAATAATATAACAGATGCGTTTTTTGAAACAAAAAGTTCTAGACTTTCAAATCGACAAAAAATTCAATATGGATATATAAAAAGACGTTCTTTGTTTAAGAACATGGCTATCAGATTTAAAAACGGTATAAACAAATTAAGAGATGCGGTTACATCTGGTACTCAACCAAAAATTTCTACAACAAAAGAAGTTATAATTCCAAAAAATATTGAAAAAGTTGAAGTAAAACCGCTTGTTCAACCGGAAAAAGTTGCAGAAAAACCAATTTATATCAAACCGGAAATTGCTCCTCTTAGCAAAGCTGCAAGACATGAGATTGTGAAAGAAAAAGTAATTTCTTTTGTACAAAAGAAACTGGGCGACAAAACATTTAGTCGTCAAAGCGATGATTTTGGTAAAAATGCAACACAAATAAGATTAAAATTGTTACCTGAAATCTTTGCTTCAATTGCTGATACAAGAAAAGTTGATAGAATGATTGGTAAAACAAAAAATCAATCTTCGAACAAAGATGTTTTAACTTTGTATTCTAAAATCAACGGGCAAAATAGAAAGTTTGTTAACTATATGTTGAAAAAACGTAATGCGGATAATTCTCGTATGTTTGAGGTTCGTGATATTATTGCAGTTCTTGATAAGGCTGAAAACAAAATTGCGAATAACAAAAAACTAAATCCTGATTATCGTGCAAAAGATGCAAAAGCTTATTACAACCACTTGTTTGATGCAAAAGTTGAACAGTATGGAAAATTGCAAAGACCAAAGAAAACAAAATAGATAAATAAAAATTTTAAGAAAAGACATGTATATAATTTACATGTCTTTTTTTATTTTTGATAATATTGTTTTATGGAAAAAGAAAGATGTTATGTAGATTATTATAATTCTCCGGTTGGAAAAATTTGTTTAGGGAGTGATGGAGAATATCTTGTCGGATTGTGGTTTGATGGTGAAAAGTATTATTGCGAAGGTTTTTCTGTTGTAGTGAAAAATCCCGATTTTAAAATTTTCCAAGAAACTAAAAAATGGCTTGATATTTATTTTAGTGGCGAAATTCCTGATTTTATGCCGAAATTAAAACAAAGTGGCTCCGACTTTAGGATGGAAGTTTGGGATATTTTGAAAGAAATTCCGTATGGAAAAATGATTACTTATGGCGATATTGCTCAGAAAATTGCTAAGAGGCGTGGAATTAAACGAGTTTCAGCACAAGCAGTTGGTGGAGCAGTAGGACATAATTCGGTTTCAATAATTGTTCCTTGTCATAGAGTTGTTGGAGCAAATAAAAATTTGACTGGGTATGCAGCGGGATTGGATATAAAAAAATACTTGTTAAATCTTGAAGGTATTGATGTTTCTGATTTTAAATCTTGTTAAAGAATGTTAATATTTTGCAAAAAATAAGAAAATTTTTTAGGATACTTATAGGTGTGTTAAAGTGAGATAAATTTTTAAAAATCTTGCTTTGGCAATATTTTAGACTGTTGGGTAATATAAAATATAAACAGTCTATAGTATAAAATAGTCAAGAAGACAACGGCATGGAGTTCGGCAAATGTTGAAAGAGAAAAAAGCAATTATTCTAGTATTGATGGATATCGCAATATTTTATATGTTGATATCTCCCAAAATACTTCCAAGTGTAATTCTTTCATTTGGTGATGCTTTTATAATTTCGGCAATTATTGCTGTAGTTACTTTGTTTATACGATATCTTTCTAAAGTTGAAACGACTAATTTGGAAAAGAAATTGATAAGACAACATTCTCAATTAACTGCAATTATTAACAACTCTCCGTTTGTTGTTTTTCTTAAATCAGTTGATGGAAACGTAATTCTTGCAAATGAAGTTTTGGCAGATTTGTTTTCTACAAGTAGAGAAAAATTAGTTGGATTAAATTCTTATAGCTTTGTTTCAAATCCTCAGATTTGTATGGAAGAAGACAAACATCTTTTAGCAACGAAAGAAATTGTTACTTGCGAAAGATATGAAGATTTGACAAACGGGCAAGGACATTGGTTTAGGATTGTAAAAGTTCCTGTTCTTGATGAAAATGATGATATTTCAAGCATTGTAGTAATATTTAGGATTATTGACGATGTAAAAGAATTGGAAGAACGAAAAAATACATTTATTGCCACATTAACCCATGACTTGAAAACTCCAACAATTGCTCAAATTAGAGCATTAGATTTACTTTTAGGAGAAAGTTTCGGAGAATTGGTGGAAGAACAAAAAGAAATGCTTGAACAAATTAAAAGTTCTTGCAAATATATGTATGACTTGATTTTCACAATTTTGGATACTTATTTGTATGATAACGGTTTGACAAAAATTAATGCAGAAAGTTTTGATATTTTGGCTTTGCTAAATGAAACAACTCGTGGAATGTCAAACCTTTTGAGAGAAAGAAATCAAAAGTTAATTATTAACACAAACTTGTCATCAAATATGATTGTTGCTGATAGAGTTCAGATAAAAAGAGTTATAATTAACCTACTCGCAAACGCTGTTACTCACGGTTTCAAAAATTCTGATATAGAAGTATTTATTACGGATAATGACGAAAACTTGAAGGTAGAAGTTAAGAATAAATCTGAATATATTAATAAAGAACAGATGAAAGAAATTTTTGAAAAATATAAGCATTCACAAAACGCCAAATCTATTAAAACAAGTACAGGATTGGGTTTGTATTTGTCAAAACAAATTATTGATGCTCATAACGGACAGGTTTATGCGCATAGTGATGAAGATAAAAACTGTAGTTTTGGTTTTGAAATTCCGAAAAAACTTGTTCCAACCTCGACAAATAAACAAGAAGTTAATTAATTTTAAAAGCCATTCGTAAACCATAAGGATAGCTTTTATTGAATTAACGAATTGAATAATTTGTCAAATTCTGGGAATGAAATGTCAACCCATTCAAAACCATTGATACTGATAGTTTTTTTGCAAATCAATCCTGCGACATACAAGCTCATTGCCAACCTGTGATCGTGATATGTTTCAACTTCACAATCTCCATTTAGAGAGGTTTTTCCGTTTATTATAAAACCGTCTGGAGTTTCTTCAATATCCGCTCCGAGTTTTCTTAGTTCTGTTACTACTGCTTTTATTCTATCTGATTCTTTGTTGCGCAAATCTTGAGCATCTTTAACTATTGTAGTGCCTTCGGCCTGTGTCGCTAATACTGCAATCACAGGTAATTCGTCTATCAGACGAGGGATTATATCACCTTCGATAGTGCAAGATTTTAGGTTTGAATAAGAGATTTGAATATCTCCGACAACTTCTCCTGAAACAATTTTTTCATCAAGAATTTCAATGTTTGCCCCCATTTTCTTAGCAACTTCAAGAATACCTGTTCTTGTCGGGTTTAAGCCGACATTTGTTAGAATGATTTTGGAGTTTGGAACTATTAAACCTGCAACAATAAAGTATGCAGCAGATGAGATATCGCCACAAATTTCGATTGTTTTGGGTTCAAGTTCTGTGTTTTCTGTTATTGAGATATTTGCGCCCATATATTTAAGCATGATTTCTGTATGGTTGCGTGAAATATGAGGTTCTGTAAAGCTTGTTTTGCCGTCTGTATTCAATCCTGCAAGTAATATACACGATTTTACTTGAGCTGATGCAAGTTTTGAGGTGTAATTTATTGGATGCAAGTTTTTGCCGTTTATTTTTAGTGGAGCTTTGAAGTCGTTTGAAATAATTTCTGCTCCCATAAGTGAAAGTGGTTCTATTACTCGTTTCATTGGGCGTTTAGACAGACTTTCATCGCCGATTAAAACAGATGAAAAATCTCTACTTGCCAAAATACCAGACATTAACCTCATAGTTGTGCCGGAATTTCCACAGTCGAGGTTTGAAGTTGGAGCGGATAATTTGCTGTCAGATGTGATGGTTAAATTCCCATTAAATTCGGCGTTAATTCCTAAAGCTTGGCAAACTTTGAGGGAAGATAACGGATCTTGTCCTTTTGAAAAATTTTTAATTATTGATTTCCCTTTTGCTAGTGATGAGAACATAACCGCTCTGTGGGAAATTGATTTGTCTGCGGGGATTGTTATTGTGCCTTTAAGGCTTGAAGAAATTTTGTTTACTATTTTTTGCATAGGTTAATTCTAACATAAAATAAATGTTTGTGATAGAATGGCTTTAAGAACTAAAGAGAGGTGTCCGAGCGGTTTAAGGTGCAATCTTGGAAAGGTTGTGTGGGAGCAATTCCACCGAGGGTTCGAATCCCTTCCTCTCTGATTTGAAATATTGAAAAGTTGAAGTGACTAAGGTATAAGAACCACAAATGATATATTAAACAAATAGTAAATAATAATAAATGAATAACCTAAAGTTTCTTCCTACGGTCTTCCGTATAGTGCTTTAGGTTTTTGCTTTATTAGGGCCTGTTACTTCATTAAATACAACTAAGAAATTAGAAGTTTCTTGTAGAATTTTTGGATTATTTTGTGGTAAGTAACTTAGCATTTCCAAAATTTCATTGTACTTAGTCAACAGTTTATTGGAGCTTTCAAGATTATTTCATAATGAAAAACTCTATTTCTTAGTCTTCTAATTGAAACTAATAAATTTGAGATGTAGTGAATAAAAAATAAAAATCAAGAAAGTTTATCAAAATTAAATGCAATATTACCAAATGAATTAAAGATAAGAGATAGTGAAAAAGATATAGCAGTCTATTTTGAAATTTTACTCTGAAAAAGGTACTGAAAAATTAGTAAAAAATTTTTTCAAAATTCCTGCGATATATAAATTTCTTATTTATTCAAAACAAAAGGTTTGAATTGATGTCATAAACTTTTTCATCAGAGTTATTCTCCTATATATTTTTGCCCATATTGTATGCTTGTTCTAAAAGGTCGTTTCTATTTTGAACATCATTGGGATTATCAAGCCCGCCTGCTTCTAAAAATCCTTTTAATTCAACATCACTAAAACAAGCAATCCAACCGTTTACACCATTTAAAACAGTTTGTGCAACACCTTTTGAAGAATCCGCAGAAGTTGTAATTACATAAGTTTTGTTAAAATTTTTCCCTGTTGCAAAGAGTGAATTTGCTCTATCTATTAATGTTTTCATTTGTCCGGACATTTCATAATAATAAACAGGTGTTGCCCAAACAATAACATCTGCATCTTTCATTTTTAGAGTAATTTCATTTGCATCGTCATTAATAACGCATTTGCCTAATTTTTGACAAGCAAGGCAACCTTTACAGAAATTGATTACTTTATCTTTTAAAGTTACAAATTCAACTTCGTGTCCTGCCTCTTTTGCTCCTCGTTCTACCTCTTTCGCAAGAATTTCAGAATTCGCATTTGTTCTCAAACTAGTAGATATAATTAAAACTTTTTTCATAAACACCTCTATTTTAAATACTCTCTATAAAAACTTTCTATTTTATCAAAAGGAATTTTATCCGTATTGTCATATAAATCCGTATGGTTTGCACCTTCAATAATTAAAAGTTCTTTATTATCACCTTTTAATTTTTTAAAAGCATCTTCTGAAAAATATCTTGAATGTGCATTTTCGCCATGAATTACAAGAACGGCACTTTTAATTTCATTAGAATATTTTAAAATCGGCTGATTTATTAAAGATAGAACGGAAGTCATATTCCATTTGCCGTTTGAATTTATTGAGCGAGGGTGGAAACCTCTTTTTGTTTTGTAGTAGTTATAATAATCTTGAACAAATTGAGCTTCGTTGCCTGTCAGTTTTTCAGGTAAACCGTCAGCACCTTTGTAAGTTCCATTCTTAAAATCTTCAGTTCTTTGTTTATTAAGGTTTTGTTTCATTTCATATCTTGCGTTTTCATCTACCGAATCGTTGTAACCCTTTGCGGACACTCTTGTCATATCATACATTGTACTTGCAACAGTTGCTTTAATTCTTGTATCAATTTGAGCAGCATTAATCGCAAAACCGCCGAAACCGCAAATTCCTAAAATACCAATTTTATCAGAATCAACATTTTTATTGTTTGAAAGATAATCAACTGCAGCAGAAAAATCTTCCGTATTAATATCAGGACTTGCAATATGTCTTGGTTCCCCTTTACTTTCGCCGGTGTAACTCGGGTCAAATGCAAGTGTAATAAACCCACGTTCAGCCAAAGTTTGAGCATATAATCCTGAAGCCTGTTCTTTTACCGCACCAAAAGGCCCTGAAATTGCGATAGCAGAAAGTTTGTCATCTTTATTCATAGTTTTTGGAGTATATAAATCCCCTGCAAGTTCAATTCCGAAACGGTTTTTGAATGTAACTTTTTCAATATTTACTTTATCTGATTTATGAAAAACTTTATCCCATTTTTCCTTTGCATTTGCTATAGTTGAACCTCCTATAATAAATAATGCCATTAATCCTAATACTAACAGTTTTTTAAACATAACTCTCCTCTTTATTTTTCATATAATGATTTTGAATTTCCTTTTTATAATTTTATTATAAATAACTTAGTAAGATATATCAAATACTTATTTTGAATATTTAATTATTGTTTTTATCTATAACTATGATAAAATATTATTATGGAATTTAGAGTATTAAAATATTTTTTAGAAACAGCAAGGGAAGGTAGTATTACTCATGCCGCTGAGAGATTAAATGTAACTCAGCCAACAATGTCAAAACAATTAAAAGATTTGGAAACCGAACTAGGTCAAAAATTGTTCATCAGAACTAATTATTCAATTCGTCTGACAGAAGGAGGAATGTTATTAAAAGACAGGGCTGAAGATATTATTGAACTTGTTGAAAAAACAAAAGAAGAATTTAAGTCTTTGAATGATGTTTACAAAGGGGATATTTATATAGGGAGTGCAGAATCTGATTCAATTAAATACTTTGCAAGAGCTATAAAATCACTGCAAGAAAAATATCCTGATATTAAAATCCATATCAGAAGCGGAAACATAAATGATGTAACTCAAAGACTTGATAAGGGGCTATTGGATTTTGCAATAATTATGAAAATGGCAGATTTATCAAAGTATAATTATATGGATATACCTGCAAAAGAGACTTGGGGTATTATATTAAGAAAAGATGATTTGTTAAGCAAAAGAGAAAGCTTAACTTTAAAAGATATTCAGAAATTGCCTTTAATATGTTCAGAACAATGGATCGAACAAGATGTTCCAGAATGGTTTAAGCAGAATGAAAACAAACTAAATATAGTTGCAACATATAATCTTGCATATAATGCTATTATTATGGCAAGAGAGGGTTTGGGGTATGTTGTATCCTATGACAAATTAACCTATCATAATGAACTTTGTTTTATTCCTATATATCCAAAACAATACTCAAATATGAAAATAATTTGGCGAAAACATCAAACTTTAACACCTATTGTAAAATTGCTTCTTAAGGAATTAGAAATAGTGTTTAAAGATAATCATAAGGTAAATTTATGAAATATCAATATTGCTCGAAATGTAGTAGGAATGTTTTGTAAGTTTTCTTATCATTTTTTCGCTGTCCATTTTTTATAAAATTTATTCAGAATAAAGTTTAAAAATAAAAAGAATAAGTTTAACAAAATACTCAAACTATGTGTTACAAATAATCAATCCTTGTGTTACTTTACACAATGGTTTGAGCGCGAGTGAGCTGAGGGCGAAGGCTTGTATGTGAAATAATTGAATTATGCAACATACAACCGTAGACCCGTTAAATGCGAACGAGTAAGCCAATCCCTTCCTCTCTGAGTTTTATTTGTATTTATTTTAAATTTTTAGTTTAAGGCTTGACAAAAATAGAATTATCGTAAATTATACAACAAACAGGAAATTCGGTTGTTATGGATATTTACTATTTATCTTTGAATTAGAGTGTTATTTTACATCTTCGATTTATGTACTGCTTTTAGAAGTTTGCGAGAGTTCAAACCATCAAGTATT
>CALEJY010000065.1 GCA_937898445.1 uncultured Candidatus Melainabacteria bacterium
TTATACACCTTGCGAGTTTAACAAAAAATGTAACTAATTGCTTAACATGTACAATACTGAGCATTTTATTTCCCCTAATTTTTTATAGTGCTCAAATGCATATTTTCTTAATTTTGCAGAACGTTGTCTTGTTTTGGTTACTGTTGTTATAAGTTTACCCTCATGTATTTCTTCTTCTGGAATAAAATATTCGTTTTCATTATTTTTTAGTAACTTTTCATTTGCTTTAACTTGTTCATCTGTAGAAAAACTTCCACTATTGATGTATTCATATTCTTCTGACTTATCTTCTAAAAATTGTTTTCCTTTTTCCGTAATATAATACTTATTATTTTTATATTCTGCTAGATTATATCTTTCAAAGGTTTCATGTGATCTTAAATTACGAACTTTTTGAGAAAAATAACTGTCATTTCTTCCTGGAATAATTTCTGCATCTTTTCCTGTTGGTTGCAATAAAACTTCTAATGCTTTAATTAAATCAGTTGTTGTAGTCCCATTATTAGTGGAAATAATTTTTAAAGCAGGTATAATTAATTGTTTTTCTGAAATTCTTTCTTCTTGCATAAAATGATACCTATGCATACTGTAGTTGTTTTTTAGATTTAGTTGTTCGTTTAGAGTATTTAACAGTTTTCTTAGCTGGTAATTCATAATTCGTAATTATTAAATGTTCACAGTTTCTATTATTACGACCCTTAAAACTTACCATGTAAGTTTTATCAAAACTGTCGATATACAACCCTTTATTTGAATATAAGCTTGATATAAATTCTGTATTTTTGATAACTAACATGAATTTGGCAGGACAATTATTAATTAAATAATTTGCTAATCGTTCCTGATCAACCCTATCAAAAGAATTATTAACATAACTGCTAAAATCAGTATCATATGGTGGATCTAAAAATATAAAATCATTTTTAGTTAGTTTTATTTTATTTAAAAAGTCTTCAAAATCTAAATTATAAATATCCGTATTTACAAAGTGTTTTTGAAGTTCTGCAGATTTTATGTAATCAATTTTACGTTGAAAATTTTTGCGATTGTACGAAATACCACCATAAGGAACATTAAATTCACCATTTGAGTTATATCTAAACATTGAAGAATAACAATATTCTCTTATAAAATAAAAATATTCGCTATTTTGAGTTTGATTCTTATTATACAGTGCTCTTATAAACATATAAAAAGAACCTTTCAATGCACATTCAATATTTTCTTGAACATCATTTTCCGAAAGATTACCTTTTTTGTTTTCCAACTCAGCCATCCTTATAAATTTTGAACTAATATTGCGTAAAAGTTCTTTTTCAAATATTGAATATTGTTTTTGTAAATCTTTATCTAAAATATTGTAAAAAATTTCTTTGTTTTCAATTAAAAAAGAATTAAGATTTTCTTTTAAATCATCTTTTTTTAATTTATTACTTTTATACTTTAAATAGGTAGTTTCAAAATATTTAATATTATCTGCTAAAATACATTCTAAATTTTGCCAAGAGTTTTGTAAATTTTGTAATTTAGAGACTAAATTTGAGTTACGATATTTTACATCATTATACAAATTAATAAGCTCTTCAGACTTATCATTAATTACTTTATCATGATTATTGATAGAAAAGTAGGTTGCCCCCCCTCCAACAAAAGGCTCAATAAAACGAGCAAAACATTGTGGTATATTCGGAAGAATATACTTCAATTCTTGTTCTTTGCCACCTGCCCATTTTAAAATCGGCGATAAATTCTTTCTATCTTCCATAAAAATTATTATATTAAAAACATGTTGTCAATACAAAGATATAAAGAAAAATTAAGAATAAATTATCTAAGAGTTATTTTGCCAAGTTTTAGAGTTTGTTACATTAAGCTTTAAGGTATCTAATAATTGTATTATTGTACAAATTTAAACATATTTGGTTAACTTATTTTTGATTTAGTGTAATGAACGTCATGCAAAAGAAAGGAATTTGTATGACAGAAAAAGATTATCAACTTTATGGAACAAAAATTTTAAATCTTAAAACTCAAGAAATTGGTTTATTAATTTGTATTTGGAAAAATAAATTTGCTGATAGCGAAGTTGATTTTGCAACTTGTGTAGATAAACACGGTAAAAGATACAATGTTGAACTAGATAATATTAGAGGTTTTGAAGATGATTTTAGTAAATAAAAGAACCCTAGAAAAGTTAGAAGTATTTTGTTACGAGTTGAGAAAAAAGTTTGCAAACGAAATACAAGTAGTATTTGCTAGTTATCGTCAAACTCATTTAAATAAATTTTCTTACAAAATTAAAGACAACCATTCCATTAAACAAGATTTTTATTTTAATCTGCCATGGAACTTTAATCATTTTAGTAATTCAACTCGGTATATAGAAAAACTATTATGGTAAAGATATAAAATAATTACTTTTAACAACTTGATTAAACTACGGATTTTTTAAAATAAAAAAGTCAAATTAAAAAATAGTGACATCAAGAAAGGATGAAATTATGAATATCGTAGAACCAATTAGAAACAAACAGGATTTAAAAAGAATAGAAAAAATATTATTAAAGCAAAGTTTAAGAGATTTGTTGTTTTTTCTCATTGGTATAAATTGTGGTCTTAGAATTTCTGATATCTTAAATCTAGATGTTGGAGATGTTAAAAACAAAACTCATATAAATATTATAGAAAAAAAGACTAAAAAGTATAAAAGATTTCCGTTGAATAAAAAGTTAAAACCAATGCTAGATAAATTTACTTTAGGGCGCGATAAAGGAGAACCGTTATTTTTGACAAAAAATAATAATCGTTTGGAACGAACTCAATGCTATCGTATATTAAATAATGCTTGTAAAAAGGTTGGAATTGATTATAAAGTGGGAACACATACATTAAGAAAAACCTTTGGTTATCATCATTATAAAAAGTTTAAAGATGTAGCAATATTACAAAAGATATTTAATCATTCATCTCCAGAAATTACCCTAAGGTATATTGGAATAGACCAAGATATGATAGATGAAAGTTTCTACAACCTCATACTTTAATTTTTATCTTTAGCTCTCAAAAATTTAATTCAACACAATTACACTTATTTAAAGGGGATTTAGCAGAAATATATAATGAAGACATTTATGATTATGAGTGTTCTGCTGTTGTAGTGGAACCAAATAATGACAAGACGATTTGTCATAAATATTTTCCTGAAAATGGATTCTTTCTTTGTAAGAGTTTTATTAATACAACAATTGTCTTAATGTTGAGAGGACCTTTCTAAAAGTTTTGTAATTTCAAGATTTCTAATTTTTCTTTAATTGTTTTTAGCTTAATGGTCCAATTGTAAAATTAATATCGGGAAGCATATCTAATTATATTATTTTACAAAAACAAAATAGTTTTTATTTTGCAAAGTGTGTTTTGCATTTTATTGATTTTTTTATTATTGTAAAGTATAATAATACATAAAGGAGCTAATATTATGACAAACAATGAAAAACTTATTGATAGACCAGATTATATAAGAAAGATAAATCAATGGAAAAACCAAGAAGATTTAGTAAAAATAATTACTGGTGTTAGAAGATGCGGTAAATCTAAATTATTTGTACTTTTTCAAAAGGAGTTATTGAAAAAAGATGGTATCTATGAAAACCAAATTGTAAGCATAAATTTAGAAGATATTATTACAACAAAAAAAATTGGGCTTGAATACAACAATAAAAATATTTTAGTAGGTTATGAAAAACTGTTGGGTTATATTTTGTCAAAACTACAAGAAAACAAAATGAACTACGTATTTATTGATGAAATACAGTTGTTAGAAAATTGGCAAAATGTAGCTAATGCACTAAGACTGCAACCTAATATTGATGTCTATTTGACAGGTTCAAATGCTTATATGTTTTCCGGTGATTTGGCAAACTCTTTTGGAGGTAGGTATA
>CALEJY010000066.1 GCA_937898445.1 uncultured Candidatus Melainabacteria bacterium
CTGCGAAAGATCGCAGTGTTGATATCATTTTACCAACCATGCGATACTTCGGACTGTTGTCCTCAGTATGACACTTCACGTCATTGCGAGCGATAGCGTGGCAATCCAGTCTATTATTCAATTCATGACTTAACCCTCTCTCGTGGTTGTAATTCACTTCGTTCAAACAACCACTCTCTCTCCATAGGAGAGAGGATATTTTATCGTAACAGACTTTGCCTCTTTGCCTCCAAGCATCTTGACTTCTAGCATGTTTGTCTTTCCAGCCCAACAGTTAATACAAAATTGCTTTCAATGCTAATAAAATTAAGATTACACCACCTGATATTTCGAGATATTTTGACGGAAGTTGTTTAAAGAAATTTCCTGACCAAAAACCAATAATCGACATCCCAAAAGATGCAAATCCAATCATAGCAATAGAGAGCAACAACGGAGTATTTGTTAATCTCAAACTTACACCTGCAGCCATTGCATCAATACTTGTCGCAATTCCCATACCTATCAAACATTTCAGCCCAATACAACAAACCGTATCTTCTTTTTCCTGAAACGCCTCATATATAAATTTAATTCCCAACGCCATAAATATCGCAAATACCAACCATTCGCTATAAGCCTCAATATATTTGCTCAACAAACCAACACCGACATAGCCCAACAACGGCATTATACTTTGTGCAATTCCCATCGTAAAAGCAAGAGCAAGAGAATTTTTTGTTCTGTTATGGGTAAATATCAACCCTTGTGAAAAAGACACAACAAGGCAATCTACGCCCAATGCGATACTCAAGACTATTAATTCGACTAAATGCAAACTTCCACCTCAAACAATCTATTCCAAGTAAATTTATAACTTATATTATAATCCACTCCCAACAATTCAAAAACCATTTTTTCATATGGTTTCATCTTTTCTTTAACCAATTTTTCATCAGGAGATTTTAATTCCTGTCTAACATTTGCCTGATAAGCCCAATCGTCAAGAAAGCGAACTGTTTGGAGTTTGAGGAAATTCTCATTTTTATTGTCGGGATAGTAATCCCAACCTACTGTTTTAGGATTGCCATTGCGAGCGTTTTCATCATTTTCAAATTGGATGGGATTACTACGTCGCTCATCGCTCCTCGTAATGACAGTGTTAAGTTTAACTGGATTGCTTCGTTCACACTCGCAATGACGACTTTGCGCAACTGGTTCTGTAAAAGACTTTGCATCAAAAAACTTCACCACCGCACCGCAAATCAAACTACCGAGAGAGTTTGCGGAAGTATTCCACGCAGAATATCCATAAAAATTGTCGCCCAATCCGACTTCAAATAACTGTTTTACAAACTCATTATCCGCCCCGTTTGCATATCTTACATCTGCAATCATATAAGGTTTTTCAGGTCTTTGCCATTTTTTTGAAAACGGTTTTGTCGGAACTTTCATAACTATTTCACCCTGATGATCTTCAAAATTGTTCACATACAACAAAATATCCGCCTCATCAGGTTCACAAACCTCACATCCTGCCAATTCTAATTGTCCTTTTACAGATTTTTCAATCGAAACATCTTCGTAATTAGAAATCAAATCCTTATATTCGGGAGCTAAAAATATTGGAGAGATTTTTAGAGAAGTTATGTTGTCGGGATAGTAATCCCGACCTACTGTTTTAGGATTAACTGGATTGCTTCGTTCACACTCGCAATGACGACTTTGTGCAACAGTGTCTGTAAAAGACTTTGCATCTCGGCATCTTTGCATCTTTGCATCAAAAAACTTCACCACCGCTCTTGCAAGTAAAGTCAAAGGAATTTCATCTGCACCTGTTTTTACAAAACCACCAAATTTTTCAAGCATTTGCGCCTCTTGGACATTAAACCCGTATTCAGCACAATCATCTTTCGAAAAAACTAACGTATCAAAAAGTCCTTGTTTTTGGTATTCAAGGTAAAGCTTGTTTATTTCAAAATTTCGTTTTCTTGTCGCCAAATAATCATCCAAAATTTCTGACGGAATAATATTCGAAATACAGCTTTCTGTCCCCAATTTGTGGGTTTGATATGAGTAATCAAAGATTTTTTTACCCCATTTATCCCAATATTCTTTTTCTTCTTCATTAACATTGTTGTTAGAAATTCGCATTATACTAGAAAAAGCATAGATTTTCGCATTCTTTTTCTCCAAAATAGATTTCAAGTTTTCAACCCTGTTTTTAATCTCATCAAACGTATCAGGGCATCTTCTTGACGAAATCAAACCGCCATAAGCCACTGTATCAAGACACATTACAATTGCATCAACTTGAGGGATATTTTCAAGCCACTCAAAAATCTTATCAACATCAGCGTATTTTGTAAGCGAACCCAAATATTTTCGCTCAGGTATAAAAAGATTTATACTGCTATCTATTGCGCAAATTTGCTCCGGCAAGGTATAGCATACAGGTCGATTATCTATTGGTATAAAAGCTATGTTCATAACTTTATTATATGTTAAGATAGAATTTAAGCAAAAAGGTAACGATTTATGACGCTAGACAAAACACCCGAAACTATTCATACAATGTTCAATATGATTGCGAAAAAATATGACTTAGTGAACAATCTAATGTCGTTTGGAACGCAAAAACACATCAAAAATTCCGCCATAAAAATGTTTGATATCAAACCAAATTCAAACGTTATTGATCTTTGTTGTGGAACAGGTGATTTATCAGCAATTATTAAAAAATTCAATCCTGATAGCCAAATTACGGGAATTGATTTTTCAGAAAACATGTTAAAAATCGCAAAATCCAAACACAAAAATATTCAGTTTTGGCAAGGCGATGTCACAAATCTTCCGTACGAAGATAATTTTTTTGATATCGCAGTTATGGGTTTTGGATTGAGAAATATTCTTAACGCTGAAAAAGCTGTTGAAGAAGTCTACAGAATACTAAAACCAAACGGACAATTTTTGCACCTTGATTTTGGCAAAAAAAATCTTCCGAGCAAAATATACGAAATCCTAACCCCAATACTTACAAAAATTTTTACAGATAATTCAAAAGCTTATTCGTATTTGATAAAATCAAAACAGGAATTTCCTGAACCGCAAGATTTGATAAAAGATTTTGAAAGCAAAGGATTTAAACTCAAAAAACGAAAAGATTTTTTATTTGGAGTAATTTCTGCACAATTAATGCAAAAATAATTATTCAAATTATCCTTGTTCTTCGTCTTTTTTATCCAACTTTTTCACTACAGGTAAAATCTTTTGCCACAATGAAAGTTTAGCAAAATCATCACGAATTTCTTGCGCCTTGCGTTCTAATTGGTTATATACCTGCGAATTTATTTCGCCACCAATTAAAATTAGAACTGACGTGTAATACAACCAAATCATCAAAACTGCAAAAGCCCCAATAGTTCCGTAAACCATATTGTATGTTCTCAAATTGTTTACGTAAATCGAAAATCCCCACGAACCGATTAACCAGAAAACCGTGAAAAACCAAGTTCCCGGAATAGCACTTTTTCGCTTAAACCTTTCGTTCCCTTTCAAATCCGGCAAAATATAGTAACTTAAAAACGCCATAAAATAAAGTGCCGCAAAAGCTACCGGCCAACGTAATGTCAATAACGTAAACGCAATTCCTGATGACATGTGGAAATGGTTCACAAACAGATTTATAATCGCTTTACCAAAGACAATAAGGTTTATGCTCAAAAACATTACCATAGTGTCAACAAACACCATCAGCAACGATAACGCACGTGTATAAATAAGGTTTCTTGTTTCATGGACTTTATAAGCTCTGTTCAAACCTTTCAAAACAACCGCAATGCCGTTCATTGACAAAAACATGGTTACGCAAAAACCCATAATTGCCATTAATTTCCCGTGAGAAAAAATCATCGCCTCAGAAAGAACGGTTAAAATCAAATCCATTGCCTGTTCCGGCATAAATGTTGCCAAGAACTTTAAAATCGGCTCCATCAAAGCCTTGTTTCCCATCCAGCCAAAAACCGCCGTCAAAAACAACATAAAAGGGAAAATCCCAATAACCATCATAAAGCCCATTTCTGCAGCCATTCCGTAGAAATCGTTCTTTATAACAGATATTATTAACCTTTTTACACCTCTTACAAAAACCTTAAAGTTCATATCTCACTCATCTATAGTTGTTTAACTTTTTTAATTTCTGCCAAAACCTTTTTCACTGCTTCCTCTACAGGAGCTTTAATAGTACAACCGGCAGCAAATTTATGTCCGCCACCATTAAACACTTCACAAATCTGCGCAACATCCGCAAACTTGCTTCGCATAGAAATCTTTGTTCCGCCTGATTTCATTTCTTTTGCGACAAAAGCAACTCTTGTAGTCACAATAGCTCTTAATTTTTCTGTCAAACCTTCCATACAATCGTCGCCGGCAGAAAATAGTTCCATATCTTTTTTATAAACCGTTGTGTATGCGATTTTGTCATCATCAAGAAATTTTGCCTTGCTTACGCAATGCGCCTGAAACATAACAAGTGTTTTTGAATCAGATTCATAAACTTTTTTATAAATATCAGAAGGATTAACGCCGATTTCGACCAACTTTGCGGCTGTTTCAAATGTTGAAGGCTTTGCATTATCAAACCTAAACGAACCTGTATCAGTCAAAATCGCAGTGTACAAACAAATTGCGACATCAAGATTAAGTTTCCAATTCATGTTAGAAAAACAATTGAACAAAACTTCACCCGTTGAACTTGCATCAGGATTAATAAAATTCAAATCCGCATAAGCGATATTTGTTTTGTGGTGGTCAATATTTACGGTGTGTTTTGCTTTGTCAAAAAGAATTTTTGCATCACAAATTCTGTCTATCGCCGCAACATCAACATTTATAACCAAATCATATTCTCTTGATTTGTCGTAATCCTCAATATTTTTAACTTCATTCAAATGCGGAATATAACTATAAACATCAGGAACTTTAGAAATCGCCATCATATCGCATTTCTTTTTATAGTTTTCTAAAATCGCCGAATATAACCCGCACATTGACCCTAAAGTATCCCCATCGGGGTTTACATGGGAAATAATCAATATATTTTTGGATGATTTTATGATATCATTTAACTTAGAATAATCCATTCTTTGATGTTAGCACAAAAAAGTTCAAGTGCAAAACAAGAACGTTAGGGAAAAAATTTTGGAAAAAGTTTTATACACAGATTTTGTAACAACCGAATCATTAGTTGGGGTTTTGCTTGAGAAAAAAGAGATAAAAAAAGCAATTACCCGTAATAATTTGTACAAATTTTGGGGGAAAATCGCAGGAGAAAAATTTGCCAAACGTTCAAAACCTTACTCAATGATGAGTGGCGGAGTAATGGTTGTAGCATGTGAAAACGCAATTGTCGCACAAGAATTAACATTAAGAAAAACTCAATTGTTAGCGAAATTTGAACCCTACCTAAAATCCTTAAAATTGAATGTTAAAGACCTAAGATTTGACCCGAAAAAATGGGTTGTGGAAAGCGAATAAATATTTTTTTGAGAAGCGTAGTTGCTTGGAGGCAAGTTAATAATTTTGTTTAAAAAATGGTTAAGAACTACAACTTGACACCATAAATTATTTTTTACGAATAATTACGTCGTACCCCAAAATATCAAAAATTTCTAAAACCTCAGTAGCTTTAACTGTACCGTTTCGGAGTTTGTTTGTAAGATTTTCCAATGAATCAGTTTTATTATATTTATGATTTATGTCAACTTTCAGGCGAGTAAGCGTTTTGCCTTCAAATGTAGTCAATAATTTTATAAGATTTCTAATATTGCTTTTTTCTAATATATATTCATTTTTCATTTAATAACTATATATTGATATAAGTTTGACAATCTAATTATATAATGATAATATCTAATTATATAATTAGATAACTAACTATGGAGTTAATATGAATAAGAAAAATTACTGTTCGTCATTGCGAGCGAATGCGAAGCAATCCAGTGAAAATTGTCACCCTGAATTAAATTCAGGGTCTATCAATG
>CALEJY010000067.1 GCA_937898445.1 uncultured Candidatus Melainabacteria bacterium
AGGGGAAATAGAATGACAACTGATTTTCTAACAAGTTATGATTATTATTCAAGCAGACGCGACATGGAAGTAATATCGCAAATCGTAGAGTCTTTAAAGAAAATTTTAGAAGAAGATAAACAACAAGCGCAACCGTTGTTTTTAAAAACATCTGACAACCTTATTTTAAATATTGCAAGAAAGGTTGTTCAAGAGAAAAAGAAAACATTTTTGATTGGTATTACAGGTGAAAGCGCATCAGGCAAAACCGTTTTTGTAGATAACACAATCAAAGCATGCGTAAAAGATAAAAAAGAAGGTATTTACACCGTAATTCGTTGCGACGATTACTACAAAGACACATCAAAAGAGTTGCAAGAAGCCGGTAGTTATGAAGAATTATTTAAAACAGGTTTTAGCTTTGACACTCCTGATGCAATTGATTTGGACTTAATGAAATCACACTTGATGAACTTGAAAACAGGCAAACAAATTACATCTCCAAGATATGATTTTGTAACTTGTGTTTCTGATCCGAACGGAGATATCAAAAAGCCTGCAAAAGTTGTACTTACAGAAGGTTTGTACGTTCTTAATGAAGGTGTTCGAGATATTATGGATGTAAAAGTATATGTTTACACTCCACTTGAAGTCATAAAAGAGCGTTGGTATAAAAGAGCAGCATTAAGAGGTAAAACCGGAGCTGCTGCGGATTTACAGTTCCAAGACGTAAACAGAACCGCACAACAATATATCAGACCGGCTTATCAAATCTCTGATGCGGTAATCAATGGAATGGTTTCACAAGAATATATTCAAGAAATTACAGACAAAATCTTCAATACATTAGAAGAAATCGTTTAATAGCTCTATCTAAGTTTTTTATTTTATGTCATTACGAGCAAATTTTAATTTGCGTAATAATCTCATTATTTTAATTTGAATGGGATGACTACGTCACTTCGCTCCTCGTAATGACTAGTCAAAAATTTCCTCCCTATTGAGGGAGGAATAAGGTGGGTGCTGATTATTTCATTAATAACCATAGGTTTGGCTTTCTAGCCCAACAACGGAACTTATTGTTCAAATCATATCCACCCCTCCTCGAAATCAAAGATTTTGTTGTACCTCTCACAAAACGTGACATTTAGTCACCTTTTGTTCGGCAGAGTCGCAAGGGGAGAACATAATATTTCAAATAACTTATTTCCCCCTTGCGGGATAGCACCCATCCCTAGCCCTTCCCTCTAGGGAAGGGAATAGTTTTTCGTCAAAACATTATAAATGTAGGGCGGGATAAGCATCCCGCCACATAATTAAAAGAATTTTACTGGACTGATGTGTTTCAAAATACATGAATTTGCACCATCTGAACAATTTGTGTCTAATGGTACTGCTGTTCCATTTTTGCAATAAGAAGTGTTTGCGTTTATGTAGCCTGATGAACATGCACCTTCTTTAAATGGTACACTTTTCTTTATCCAAAGTATTTTTCTGTAACCGTTTGAAATTACTTCTTTTTGAACACTTGTCATCAAGTGGTGACGGCTTGTTCCGCCGTATTCTTCATCACCTTCTGTTTTGTATAATGGAACGACTTTTCCTGCCATTGTTATATAGAATGGAAATACGTCTTCCCATAATGTAGAACTGCCTTTTTCTCCGTCGATATCTAAATAAACCGTATAGCCATATTCATTTACGTTTACTTTTGTTCCATCTGCCAAATCATAAGAACCACCTTGTGTGTTGCCGGCAAG
>CALEJY010000068.1 GCA_937898445.1 uncultured Candidatus Melainabacteria bacterium
GATAATGTGGTATAATATAAGTATAATAAGAAAAAAGGAGAGGATAGTATGTTATCAGATAATAGATTATACGGAATAAAATATAAAGAAGATGGCGAAGAAACTATATTAATTGCTATAAAAGACGGGATAGGGAAAAAAGAGGGTAAGAAAGTAATATCATTATATAAAGAATATTTTGATGAAGAATATCCAACTTTTGAAATGAATGGAAGAGGTATATATTTAGATAAAGAAATAAATGACTTAAAAAAAGATATTCATGAACATCTTGATACTATTTTACAACAACGACACGATAAAAGAGTAAATGAAGTTAAATATGAATTAGAAATGATTAAACGTAATGCTTCAAGTAATACGGTGTATTTATTATATGAAGATGTATAGGAGGCTATTAACATGATATGTTTTATAGAGAGAATAAACCCTTTAAATAATGAAATTGGTTGGAAATGTAAGGTGTGGGCTGAAGAAGAACACAATGAAGAAAAATGTTTTAGAAAAACATATGAAGAATATATTGGAAAGGAATTTCCTACTATTAAAATATCAAACAAAAAAGTTTTAGATGAATATAATCTTATAGAACTTAAAAAAGAGATATATAAAGAATTAAACATATTAATGACTTATAATAAAGATAAAAGAGTTAAAGACCTTTCATATATAATAGAACATTTTTTAGATGATATGGACCGCAAACATTATGTGTTTGATGTTGTAGAGGAGGAGTGATTATGTATATAACTGATATAAATAAAAAAGTAGATGATTGTTATGAGTGTTCGAGTTTAATTAGTAGAGTCTATTGGGATTCATCATCAAAAGATTTTTTAAGACTATATAAAGAATATACTGAAGAAGATTATCCTGTATTTGCTAAAATAGGCACAAAGAATATTATAACTGAAAAACCGATAGAGGAAATTAAAAAGGAGTTAAAATTAAATCTTGAAAATTTATCTAAACAAAAACATGATAAAAGAATAAAACGATTTAAATCTAATATAAACTTTATAATGATGGGATTAGAAAATAATGAAATTGTTTTACATAAAATTGATTATGATAAAATTAATAAAGATTTTATGAGTGGCAAAAAATATAAAACAATGCGTGATACTTATAACACGACATGGTTTACTGCTTATAATCCTGTTAGATATATGCCTTATGAATGGGATTTTAAATGGGATTCACCAATAATAGAAGAAATTTTTACATCTTCGATAGATCAGGATTAAATAAAATTTATATATATTAAGAAAGGAGAACATTAAATAATGAAAGTAAAATTAATAGGTTATACAAAAGATTTTGAGAAAGTAATCGCTATGGCAGGTAAGTTATGCTATAGTCCTGTTGGGGTTGACGAACTTGAAGAAAATTTATCAGAAGAAAAAATAAGAAAATTTATTCAAAATTTAGCAGATATGGGGCACGAATCTCCGTTAGAACATTGTAGTTTTTCATTTGCAGTAGAAGGAATATCAAGAAGCTGTTCACATCAATTAGTGAGACATAGAGTAGCAAGTTATTCTCAACAATCTCAAAGGTATGTTAAGGAAGAAGAAGGTAAATTTGAATTTATAACTCCTAATATAATTAAAGAAATGGGAGAAGATTATGTTAAAGAATATGAAAATGATATGCACTTAATTCATGCTATGTATTTAAAATGGCAAGAAAATATAAAACAATATGTTGAAGAAAATGATTATCCTACTTACGGTATGAATTCGACTAAAGTGGCTAATGAAAATGCAAGATATGTCTTACCTAATGCTGCGGAAACTAAAATAATAGTTACGATGAATGTTAGAAGTTTATATAATTTCTTTAGTAAAAGATGTTGCCATAGAGCGCAAGAAGAAATTAGAGAACTTGCAGATAAAATGTTAGAAATATGTAGAGATATATCTCCTGTATTATTTGGAAAGATAGATGCTCCATGTGTATACGGGCATTGTCCTGAAGGCAAATTGTCTTGCAAATCTCCTAAGAAAAAAACAGAACAGCACGATTAGAGGTTTGATTATGTATAAATTAAATAGAACAGGCGAAGAAAAACTAAACAACTTCGGAAGTAAAATGATAATAGTTAAATATAATAGTTGTCGAGATATAGATGTTTATTTTCCTCAATATAATTACACGACAAAGCATAGAAAATATGAAAATTTTTCAAAAGGGGAAATTAGATGTCCTTATGAACCAACCGTATATAATATAGGATATTTAGGTGAAGGTAAATATAAGAGTAAAATAAATGGCAAGTTTACTAGATGCTATACAACTTGGAGAAGTATGTTAAATAGATGTTATAATGAAAGGTTTAAACAAAAACATACATATTGCAAAGATTGTGAGGTGTGTGAAGAATGGCATAATTTTCAAAATTTTGCTAATTGGTATTATGACAACTATTATGAAATTAAAAATGAGTGTATGCATTTAGATAAAGATATTTTAATAAAAAATAATAAAATTTATTCACCGAAAACTTGTGTTTTTGTACCACAAAGAATAAACACGCTTTTTACTAAGTGCAATAAAAATAGAGGTAAACTACCAATAGGAGTTAAATTTGAAAAATATAATAAATATTCAAGTAGTTGTAGCATTTATGATTTTGAAGAAAATAAACAAATAAGGGTACATTTAGGTTATTATGATACTTTAGAACAAGCATTTAATATGTATAAAAATTTTAAAGAAAAATATATTAAAGAAGTAGCAGATTACTATAAAGAATCTATTCCTCAAAATTTATATAATGCTATGTATTCTTATACAGTAGATATAAATGATTAAAATATTCATGTGGTGTTCCTAAAAAAAGTAGACAACACTATTAAAATAATCCTAACCCTTTTGGGTTAGGGTAAGGAGGGTATTATGGTAACATTGGAATACAATTTAAATAAAATAAATGAAATGTATAAATTTAAAGAAGGATGGGATGGATATTATGCTGATCCAATTCCTAAAAAAATATTAGATTTAACTAAAGATATCCTTAGACATATACAAATGCAACCTGAGATTTTTCCAGTAGCAACAGGATGTATTCAATTAGAATATGAAAAGGGGAATAATTATTTAGAGATAGAATTATATGAAGATAGTCTTAGTCTTTTTATGATAAATGAAAAAGGTAGAGATAGTTTTAGTATAAAATCCTATTATAAATTTAGAGAAATAGATTCTATTGCAAATTATATTAATCTTCTTATAGAAGAATATGTAGAGGAGTGGTAATATGAGTAAATGTTTAATTAAAATGATAGATGGTGGTATAGTAGATATAATTGATGATATAGTACAGGATAGTTATGGTTGTCCTACTTGTGGGTATGGAGGACATTATACAAATAATATGGAAATAGAACTTAGTAAAAATATTTTAGAAATAGAATTTGGTGGAATGTATACATGGGATATCCCAAGTTATTCAGATATAATGAAAATATTTACTGCCAATAATGATGAAATTAAAGATATGACAGAAGAGGAATTTATAGACTTCCTAAAACTAGAGTTAGATAAATTGAGTTGTGAAGAAATAGAGATGTTTATAAAAAAGAAAAACTATAAAAAGAATATATAAAGGAGTAGCAATATGTTAAATAAATATTTTGATAATATCATAGATAAAGAATTTATTACCGAAGAAATATTTTATGGTAATATATTGGATAAATGGTTAAAAAGCGGGTATGAAGAAAATAGTATAACTAATATATTAATACTTACTGATGATGAGATAACAGTTGCTAATTTTATAAGAAAATGTATTATAATTCCTTTTAGAAAAAACATTGACAATAATTCGATTGGGAAGTCTATCTTTAAAAGAGATAGAGGATATGAAGTTTTATTACAATTATTTACTTATTCTGACGAAGAAGAAACAGTAGCATATAATCCTATATTAATAATTGATATAGAAAATATAGAAAAATTTCAAGAAAGTAGTAGAGAAAATTATGTTAAATATCACGAAATAATTTTAGATACGAATGATATTGATGATATTGCTATTGAGGAAATAATGGAAGATGAAAGAGTTGACTATAAAATAGACGATATATTAAAAGCAATTACTGGTACTTTTACAAGTAGTGTTACATTGTATTATGAAGAGGTGTAAGTATGAAGAAGAAAATTATTAGTTTAAGCTTATTATGTATATTAAGTATAAGTATGATAGGTTGTATGAATAATGGAGAAGCCACTCAATCCGAACAAGTAAAAGAAAGCGATAGCAATTTTATAAAAGTTAGAGATTTGGGTTGGACAGATGATATTTATATGTGTGAGTACATAGATAAAGAGACAGGAGTACATTACTATATAGGAAAAAGTAATCTTTATAAAGGCTGTATGTCTCCTGTATACGATTCTAACGGAAAGGTAAAGGTGGATAAATAATGAAAAAATCAGATATAAAAAATGGAATGATTTTTATAGAAAGAAATAATAATAAATATTATGTTATAGAAGATGGAGTATTTATAAAATTAAAAAATAAAATAGCCTTGGAATTTGTGCAAGACTTAAATCTATATCTTGATATGTATAATAATGAATTAGAAAACTTATATAATTCTAATAGCGATATAATAGAAGTTTGGGATATGAGTAATAATATTCTTTGGGAAAAAGGAGAAGATTGGTCAGCCATACCTATTGGAACAAAAGTATTAGTAAGAAATAGAGAAAATGAAGTTTGGACACCAAGAATTTTTGTTAATTATAGACCTGATTATTATTGTAAGTTTAGAACATTATTAGAAGATTTATCTGGAGTTCAAGAATGGAAATTTTGTAAATTAATAGAGGAATAGCATGAAATATTTTAAATATAAATGTATTATAAAAGAAAAAGACTGTCCTAGAAAAGGCAATTATACAACTATATTGGATTGTGTATCAAATTGTCTTTATTATAAAGGTTGCCAATCGTGTGAATATGATAGTCTAAAAAAATATTGTAATAGCTGTCTTTTTAGCAAAGAAAATGAAAAAGAAGGATATTTAAATTTAATAATAGAAATGTTTTGTAAGATTTGTGATGATTGGCAAAGTGAAGGATATGGGCGAATAAATTGTAGTATTTGCCCATATGAAGAAATTTTAAAAAAAATATTGAAAATAGATCAGGAGTGATAAAGTGAAACCAAGTGATTTAAAAAGTGGTATGAAAGTAGAAATAAGAGTTAAAGAAGGTAATGATAGCAGGGAAGCTTATTACGTTATTAGAGATATGATAGTAGGATTACAT
>CALEJY010000069.1 GCA_937898445.1 uncultured Candidatus Melainabacteria bacterium
ATTCCGGTGCAAAAGTTTCGTCTTGAGTTTTTTTGCCTTCATCTTCTTGTTGCAATAATTTTAATCTGTCATCAACTGATGATTTATCTGCTAAATCTTCTGTTGCAGTTTGGTTTTCATCTTCTCCGATAGAAACATCAATTTCTGGAGAAAGTTGTTTTGCAATTCCTAAGAAAAGCAAAAGCAAAATGAAAAACGCAGATACAAAGATAATTATACCTTCGTTTGGTTTTTTAGTAACTTTTTTTTGATATTCTTTATAACTGATATGAGAAGGTCGTTTTAAATCTTCTTCCATTATACACCTCTAACTTTTGTTGATGCCATTATTATATCATTAATTTCTTCAGAATAATTTGTTAAAATTTCCTGAGCAAGTCCTTTTATGTCGGTTATGCCAAGTTCACTAGTCAATCCGCTTGCTTTAACCGGCGCATTTGTAGAATCAATATTTATACCGGTATGGATAAGTATTGAATTTATTGATTTTGTAGCGATAGAAACGGTTAATTTTTTGCCTTCATAAAACAAATCGTCGCCATTTCTTGTAATTTTAAACCCTCTTTTTTCAAGAGCTTCTTTTATTATACAAATAAGAAGTCTTTGTCTGAAAACACCTTCAATCAAGCCGACATTGAATTGTTCTGAAATAAAGCTCAACATTGATTTGCTATAAATCGGTTCGTTGTTGATAACATCTTCAATATCAACCATTTCGGTTAATTTAACTTCGCATTCTCCAATGAATGCAACAGTTGCATCGCCTTGAATTTTAAAGTTCTTATAAATCCAGTGTGGCGAAAGTTGCCAACCTTCATATTTAATTTCTTGTTCTAATAATTGTGTTTTCAAAACAGTTCCTTTATATAACGTGTGTCATTGTTTGCAATTAAGGCATTTTTTAGGCGAGTACAAGATTCGCATTTGCCGCAATGCTTTTCCCCGCTTGCATAACAACTTCTGACATATTCAAGTGGAATGTTATGCTCTAGTGCCAGTTTTACTATATCATTCTTGTCAGAATTTATCAAGGGGGCAACAACTTTCGGATGTTTTTGTGTTGAATATTCAAATTCTGCATTTATTTTGTCGATAAAATCTTGTGTGTTGTCTGGGAAAGTTTGTCCTTCTTCTTTGTTTGCGCCGATTAAGATGTAGTCAAAATCGTTGCCGTCAGCAAAACTTCCAGCAATATTTAAAAACAAACCGTTTCTGTTCGGAACCCAAACATTTTTTGCGGATTGTTCAGGATTGTCAATTCCTTGCGGTAATTCTCTATCACTTACAAGTGCGGTGTGAGTGACTTCTTTTAACCAATCAAGTTTGATAACTTTATGTTCGATTTTATAATAATTACAAATGTTTTTTGATGTCGAAATTTCTTGTTCAGCAGCTTTTTGACCGTAATCAAAAGTCAATGCAAGTGAAATTCCATATTTTTTTATTCCTAATCCAAGACTGACTAAAGAATCCAGTCCGCCTGATAATAGGATAATTCCTTTACTCATCTTCATCCTCATATTCTGAAATCATTGAAACGGCTTCCATTTTTAGATTATCTGAAAAATTTTGTCCGTTTGCGACTTCATCTAAAATTTCTCTCCCGACAAGGTTGTAAAGTGCTATTAGAGCGTTTTTCTTAACTTCTTCATCTTCATCTTCCATCAAACAAGTTCTGATAGTTTCGACGGCTTGTGGGTTGTCGCTATCCATAATCGCCTCAATTGCGTTAATTCTTATTTGCGGAGATTCATCAACCAGAGAATTTTTTAAAGCGTTGAAAACTCTTTCATTATCGTCAAGTCTAAGTTTTCCCAATGCTTCAATAATTCGTTCTTTCAAAAAAGTGAATTTATTCCAAATTCCTTTTTGCGCTTCTAAAATACTTACAAGCGGATCTACGGCACGTAAATCCCCCAACATTCCTAGAGCAGAGGCGGCAGTTTCCCTTAAATAAACTGATTTTTCATCCTCATCTTTTACAACTTCGATTAATGGTGCAACCGCATATCTGTCGCCAATTCTACCTAAAGCATCGGCGCAGGCAAGACGAACTTTGTAGTTTTCGTCTTTGTTGTTTAAGCAATATAAAAGAGGTGTTACGGCTGCCGTGTCTTTTAGGTTCGCAATAGCTTTTGCACACATCGCTCTTACATTAATATACAAATCTTTTTCTTCTGTATTGATATTTTTCATTAAAAGAATATCCAAAAGAACTTCTAAAGAAGATTTGTTTCTAAACCTGTCTTCACATTGAATTAAAGTCATCAATACATCAGGATTTTTAGATATTGATAATAAATAATTGTAGATTTTGACAAGGTTTTCAGGTTCATAAACCTCATCAAGTGCTTGAATATTAGAAATAACTGTTTGAGTGTCTGACGCATTTGGCACTCCGCATTCTTTTGCTATTAGTTCTAAATTAAGTTCTTTTCCCACTCTTTCACCCTATCTACTGCGAAAATATACTATAAAATCACTTTTTTTTCAAGTAATTGGATATAAAATACTACGTTTGTCGTAAAGTGCGTTTGTCTTCAATTTCCCATAATAAAAACAAGGGAGCAACCAGATGCCGTTCCCTTGTTTTGAATTTATATTTTATTTATTAATAACTAAGCATTTTTAGTGTTTTCTGCTTTTGTTTGTTTGCGAGAAAGGTATTTTTCGCATATCCAGTTAGCAGGTTTTGTTACTACTACCGGAACGAAGAACCTGTAAACAAATCCAAATACTATCATTGATCTTAAAGCATTCATACCTTTGATTTTGCCAGATAATTCTTTTGATATTTCAGGAATTAATTCGCTTTGGCTTAATTTTTTAATATATTTGTCAAGTTTTAGGCGGCTAACTGATTTTACCGTAGTTTCAGCATCTTTGGCATCTTCAACGGCACCTTTTACTGCGTGTTCAAGATATTCTGTGTAACCCTTGTAACCTTTTTCACCTTGTTTTGGCATTTTTAATGTATCTTTAACTTGGTTTGCAAGTTCGTCAACATCAGCTTTAGGGTTTTGTTTTAATTTTTTGTTGATTTCTTCAATACCTTTGTTGATGTTTTTATAATTATCACAGAATTTTTCATTGTTAAGTTGATATCCGACAAATTTGGCAGTTGTATCTTCCCACCAATTCTTTACGTATTTGTCAATAGTATAAGCACCAGCAGTTGAAATTGCGAATGTCAAACCTTGGTTAACTGCTAGAGTTTGTTTTCTGTCTTTATCTAGTTTGTCGTTTGTTAAAGTTTTTTCCATATACAAACCGCTTGTAATCAATGAACCGATTGTCAAACAGTGTTGGAATAAGTTACTGCTATCTTTGAACTTGTCAGCAATGTAGTTCATTGGTTTGCTATCAACAACTTTTGATGTAAAGTGTTTTGCTACAGAATCTGTAAATTTATCATAAAAATCAGATAGTGGTTTGAATATACTAGATTTTTCTTCTGCAGTTTTTACTGCTGCTTTTGCCGCATCGTTTAAGGTATTTGTTGCATTCGCTGTAAAGCTTTGCGGTTTTGTATTCATTTTGTTAAATCTGTTTTGTTGATTATATGTATTGAAGGTGTTTAGTGTTACGTTCATTATTTAACACCTCCTTTTACTTCTTGGAAAACTGGTTTGTTGATAAAATCCATTGCTGCTGGGGTAGTCATGTTATTTGTTTCCTTTTGAGGTTCTGGTTTCTTTTTCTTTTCTACGCCGAATACGTATTTCAAAATCGGCGGAATTAATGCAATCGTAAGAATTGATCTTGGTACTGCAATAATCCAATCCGGAATGTTTTTAGATAGAACTTCAAGAGCTGATCTGTGTTTTTGTACTGCTTTATATGTTTCTCTTGCTGCTTTATCAACAATTTTACCTGCTTCATCCCTCAAATTTGCTCTTGCTTCAAGAGATTTTTCTTTTTCAAGTAATTCCACAAGTTTTTTACTATATTCTTTTGTGTTGCCATTACTATCTTTTAAACTTCCATTTGTATCAAACAATTTTTTTACAGCACCATCAAGAGGGCTTGTAACGATAACAGAAGCAACAAAACCTAAAATCGCAGATGCCATTGAGTGGCCTGATGCGTAAATTTTGTCTTCTTTATCTTTTTTACCTGGAAGGGTCATAATTGTTGCCGGTCTAAGAACACCTGCAAGACCTAGAGCAATAAGTGCGTTGGTTGCAACGTTATGTTCATTTGAATATTGTGTAAGCTTGTTAAACCATTTGCTTGTAAGGATACCACCTTTTTTCATAGTTTTAACGGCAGCTTCACTCTTTCCCGTAAAACTGCCGTTAAAATTTGCATTATATCCTCTATTATT
>CALEJY010000070.1 GCA_937898445.1 uncultured Candidatus Melainabacteria bacterium
CTTTTCTTAATCCCATCAAGTGCAGATGTTCCACAACTCAATGACCCTAAATGAATGATTTTGTCGCATCTTAATTTGAAGTTTTTTCTACCTTTATCTTGATTGGTTTTGAGTAAAAAATTATCCCCACACCAAATTTTCATCTCTTGCGGAATCTCAGAAAAATGTGACTTTTCTCCAAAAATTGCAACACCCCAATATCCGATATATAAATCATTTTTTATTGGTAAATATTTGATTTCAGAGTCTTGCGGATAGTCTTTTATTTCTTCAGGTTTGTAGCCAAATATTGATTTTTTATCAATTCCGACAAGTCCGATATCTTCCCCTTGCAAAAACGAATAAACATCCGATACTAAATTTTTCGGCAGCAAAATATCATCATTAAGTATTCCGACATAATCAAATTTTGACTTCTCAACACCAAGATTCCACGATGGATTTACAAATAAATTTTCATCAGGAATAATTACTCTTAATTTGTCAGACTTATATTCAAAACCTTGTAGAGAATTGTCTATTAAAATAATTTCGCCAACAGTTTGGTCTTGATTTAGTTCATCAAGCAACATTTTGAGAACTTTGGAGTCTTTTTGTAATGTCGGAATAACAATTGATAACATAAACTACTTTTTATACCTTTAACAAAATTTGAAATATTGAATATAACTACTGATTGATGTTTTTAATTAAGTTGTTTGCCTAAAAATAGCCTAAAACCCAATTATATATTCAATATCTAACACTTCTTATTTAGAAACTTTTGCAACATTATTATTAAATTGTTGCACTTTGTGCTATTTAGCTTATAGTCAGGGTTTTAGGATAGCTTAGTCATAAAATTTAAGAAAAACACAACATTTTTTAGTTATGAATTTTCAAAAATATATAAACAAATATTAACCAAGTAGCTATTTTTTATTTATTTTTTATCATGTTGATAGTAAGTTAGACATAAGAAAGAATGAATTCAACAATTTAATAAAATTGTCGCATTCGTTTTGTTGTATTCATAATTTAATCTGCTAGTTATAATATAAAATTCTCATAACTCTCATAGATTTCATCTTGTTCAATTCCTATGTATCTTAGGGTTACTTCTGGTGTTGAGTGATTAAAAATCTTTTGCAAAATTACAACATCTTTAAATTTTTGGTAATGGTGATAACCAAAAGTTTTCCTCAAAGTATGCGTACCAATTAAACCTTCTATTCCGATGCTTTTACAGGCTTTGTTTATCACCCTATATGCCGCAGTTCGCTCCATTCTGTTACCTTGACGTGACATAAAAAGTGGCTCGTCATTAGCTTTACCTTTGGTGAATTTTACAAACATTGGTTTTAGTTTTGCATTTATGGGAAACTTTTTAAATTTTCCAGTTTTCTTTTCGGTTACTTGGATAAAATTTTTGTTTTTTACATCTTCTATATTTAGAGATAAAATATCTGAAATTCTCAACCCACAATTTATTCCAAGGGTAAATAACAATAAATTTCTTGCACTTTGTTTTGCTAAATATTTTTCTATCCTTCTAATATCCTTTATTTCTCGTATCGGTTCTACTGTACCCAAAGTGTACTCCTTTCTGTTAATTCCAACACTTCTTTTTTACTTTAAATATGTAACTGCCGTATACTTTAATTAAAAATAAGGAGTTCAACTTTGTGGAACTTATGTTGCAAAGAAAAAAGCTCCTATTGGTATAGGAGCTAATTAAGTTAGGAAAGTTTGTATGACAAATTTTAATTTTTGAATTTCATTAGTTCTTGTTTTAGTTGTTCCAACTCTTCTTTTAACTTTAGATACTCAGTTTGTTCGACATACTGTTTTAAATCTATTCCGGCAACAACTTTTTCTTTTGGTTTATGGTCTTCTTGTTTTACTAACTCAAGTGCTTGTTCAGGTGTTATATTTTCATTCTCATCTATCTTTTTTATAACCTTTTTTAAGTTTGAGACACTAAGATCATTTGAAAGAGTGAAGTCTTGAATTTCTTTCCTTTTAGCGGTATCTTCAATTCCCATAATTTTGTCGATTTTTTCGATACCAAGTTTTTGTATTTGGTCAGTCGACTGTCCACTTTTTTCTAGGTCTGATTTAAATTTAAAACAGCGGATTAACTTGTTGGCTTGAGTTTTCTTGTATCTAACTCTGCCATCTTTTAATAATTTGTTAAATTCTTTTTTGCCAAGTTTTTCTTTTGCTTCGATGAAAATTTTACCAATTTCAATTTGAGCATTAAGTGAACCTGTGTTGGCTTTTGAAATATCTTCAGCATAATCGTCAAAAGTTTTTATAGGTTGAACGAATCTTCCTACTGCTATGTTTTGTTTTTGAACTGGTGTTAGTAAATTTTGCATGTTATTCTCCTTCTTTTTGTACTCCCTCTACTATATTTTACTAGATTGTAAGCACGAATATCCCTTTTACTCTTTTGCGTCCCAATGTAACAAAATCCTATTAAAGGCCCTGACAAATTATCCAGATGCGTTAAGCTGTAGATGCAATAGAGGTAATTTGTTATGAATAATTTTGAAAAACGTTTATTATTGGACTACTTAGACAAGCTTTGCTGTCAGATTGATTTTAACTCCTACAATGATTCTTTCTTGGAAAAATTTAGAATTAAGAAAAGCAATTTTAACTTTGATTCAGATGGCTGTTTGGAAATCGAAACAATCAAAGAAAAGAAAGCTTTCGTAAAAGATTTGAAAGTTGTAATTAAAAAACTTAAAGCAGAGATTAAACCTATTCAAACTCCGGTTGAAAAACGTCTTTGTTTAATTCAGAAAATCTTTAACATGAACGACAAGGAAATGGCTATTTTTACTTATGCTCTTGTTAAAGAATTGAACAAGGTTTTTACACAATTTGACAGCTGTTTATATGGTTATGGGATAGATAATTTTTGTAGATTTTATCTCGGAATCAGATACGGTGAAAAAGATAGATTACTTGACAGTCTTTATTTCAAAAATCTAATCCCTAAACGAAATAATGTTTCAATAAATTCAAATATGTTGAAAATCTTTGATTCTCCAAATTGCAATACGGTTGAAAAGATAACCGCTACACTTTTAGGAGAACCCGAAAAATCTACTCTTACATTAAACGATTTTTCTCATATTAAGGACAAACAAGAAAAAGTTTTAAAAATTCTAAAATCTGCTGTTAAAACAAATGCTAAAGGTGTAAATATTCTTCTTCATGGACACGTTGGAACAGGTAAAAGTGAGTTTTCAAGACTTATTGCAAATGTTTCCAATGTTCCATTGTATGCAGTAAAAACAGAGGATACTTATGGTGAAGAAGCCAAAAGAACCGAAAGATTGGCAGACTTGTATGCAAAACAACAAATTCTATCAAGAATTGGTAATGCTTGTATTCTTTTTGATGAAGCAGAAGATGTCTTGAATCGTGGATTTGGTTCAGATGGTACAGCATCAAAAGGTTACTTGAATAAAATTATTGAAACAACACCTGTTCCTGTAATTTGGACAACAAATAATATTTATGATGTTGACCCGGCATTTTTAAGAAGAATGACTTATTGTATTGAATTTGAAAAACTTTCAGAAGATTCAAGACTAAATATTTGGAATAGAGTGCTAAAAAAGAATGAATTAACTGTTTCTAAAGAAAAAGTTGAAGAGTTAAACAAGAATTATGATATCCCACCAGCACTAATTAATAACGCTGTAAAAACAACAAAAATGATTAACGGTTCTGTTGACGATTTTGAGGAACTTATTGAAAATGTTGCTAAAGTTGTTGACAAGAAAAAAGTTGTAAAACAAGAACCTAAAAAGAGTATGTGTGATTACAATGTTGATTTAATCAATGCCAATATGGATATTAATGCTCTAACTGAAAAGATTAAATCTTCTGATAAACTCAATTTTTCAATGTGTTTGTACGGTGAACCCAGAACGTCAAAAAGTTCTTATGCAAGATATTTAGCCGAACAACTTGGAATTGAAGTCTTATTAAAACGTGCAAGTGATTTAATTTCCCCGTATGTTGGAGAAACAGAACAAAATATTGCAGCAGCTTTTAGTGAGGCAAAATCTAAAAAAGCTATGCTGATTTTTGATGAAGCTGATACATTTTTGCAAGATAGGAATAATGCTGTAAGAAGTTGGGAAGTAGCACAAGTCAATGAAATGTTAACTCAAATGGAAGCAGCAGAATATCCGTTTATTTGCACAACAAACCTTTTGGATACTTTAGATGAAGCAAGTTTAAGACGATTTACTTTCAAGATTAGATTTGACTTTTTAACTCAAAAACAAGCAAATATTGCTATGGACCACTTCTTTGGAATAAAAGATTCTAA